>NZ_JBEYLC010000061.1:0-32711 GCF_040635885.1 Nocardiopsis sp. NPDC006832
AACGTCTCAACATCGCGGGTATGACCAAGAAGCCCGCGCCCAAGCCCGATCCCGAACAGCGGGGTGGGTTCCTTTCGAACAACGCCGGTGCTAAGACCGGGCTGAACAAGAGCCTTCTCGATGCGGGTTGGGGGGTGTTCCTGGGAATCCTCGCGCGCAAGGCTGAGAGCGCCGGTCGTGAGTTGATCCCGGTCGACCCCCGCAACACGTCGCGCACCTGCCCACGCCAATCGTGCGGGCACACCAGTGCGGACAACCGCCCGACACAGGAGAAGTTCCGTTGTGTCCAGTGCGGCTACACAGAGCACGCCGATCGGGTGGGAGCGGTCAACGTTGGTATCAGGGCCGGGCTGGTCCTTCCTGTTGCCTGAGTAGCGACAGGAGAAGCCCACCGCTTCAGCGGTGGGAGGAGTCACGTTCCGCATCCTAGATGACGCGGGCCGGTCCGATCGGCGACGGACGAGGACTTCCGTAGCCCTCGGTCCGGTTCCCGGCCCGCCTTTCGTAGGTGTGCGTTCTCGTTCCCGAGGTCGATGTTCCGGCCGATTCCGTTCCGTAGTTTTGCTGTCACATCGAACGAAGCGACAGCGAGACGGAAAGGGCCAGGACGTGAGCCACAGCCGAGAGAAGCGAATCGGAACACGGGTCGGTACGGTCGGTGCGGGAGCCCTGCTCGCGGCGGTCGCCCTGAGCGCCCCGGCCGGCGCCGTCATCGGCGGAACCGACGCCACTGAGGAGTACTCCTTCATGGCGGCGCTCTACAACGATCAGGGCGAACACTACTGCGGTGGCGCGCTGGTGGACGCGGAATGGGTGTTGACGGCGGGCCACTGCACCGAGTCCGAGAACATCGCTGTGCGGGTCGGCAGCACCGACCGTGGCGGTGGCGGCAGCGAGCGCGAGGTGGCCGAGACCGTCCTGCACCCCGAATACGAGGTCGAAGACGTGAGCGACGACCCCGACTACCCCATCTCGCAGTACCTGCTGCACAACGACCTGGCCCTGCTCCGGTTGGACGCTCCGGTCGACGAGACCCCCATCGACATCGCCGCCGAGTCGGCCACCCCCGGCACACCGGTGCGAGGACTGGGCTGGGGCATGGTCGACGAGTTCGGAGAGGAGGAGAAGCCCACCGTCCTCCAACAACTGGACACCGAGGTCACCGAACCCGACCGGTGCGCGGAGATGGACGAGGACGCCGACCTGTGTTCGGAGCACCCCACCGAGGCGGCCCAGATGTGCATCTCCGACTCCGGCGGCCCGGCCGTGCGGGGCGAGGAGGGCGACTGGGAACTGGTGGGCGTGGTCAGCCGGGACGGTGACTTCGACGTCGACCCGTCCTGCGTGGGGCCGATGGTGCTGACCGACCCGGTCGCCCACGGCGACTGGATCACCGAGACGACCTCGACCGATACCCACGCCCCCGAGGCGCGCCGGGCCGGAGAGCCGGTGACCACCTCCTGAGCGGGTAGGACTCACCACCACCCGAAGGGACCGCCCGGACGACCAACGGACCGGCCGCCACCGCGATGCTTCCGGAGCATCGCGGTGGCGTCGGACGGTTCGTCGCCGCGCGCCCCGACCCCGGAGGGTGTCGGAACCGGGCAATAGCATCGTGGCATGAGCAAGAAGCACACCCTCCCGGACATACTCGACGACGCGGCCTTGTTCTCCTTGGAGCACCAGCTCCACCTGGAGGAGTTCCTCGGCGACCACCACTGGAACGTCGACTTCCAGGTGCCCAGGTTCGAGTTCACCGGTGATCGCCCCCTGGTCTGCGAACGCTTCCACCTGCTGGGCAGCGCCGCCCTGGGTCCGCGATCCTGGATGTGGGGCTGGGCCAACCCCTCCGGCTTCTCCCCGGATCTGACCGCTCTCGGCGCGGCCGTTCGGGACTTCGGTCGGGACAACGACATCCCCGCCCTGTCCGAGGCCGAGGTCCCCTTCGCGACGCTGCCGGGCGCGCCGGAGGAGGCACACCTGGCGCTGCATCCGTTGACCGAGGCGGCCAAGCTCCTCACCGGCCGTTGGTTCGCCTACAACGGTGACGCGGGCGGCGGCACCCGGGTCTCCTTCATCATCGAACATCCGGACCTGAGGCTCCCGCGGCCCACCCCCCTGCGGGTCATGCGCATCCTCCAGGAAGGGGTGGCGGGTCTGCGGCTGTCCGACCCCAAACGCGCCGTGTACACCTACGCCCGGCTGCGCGGGTTGTCGCCGCGATTCACCGACGCGGACCGTCGGAGGTTGTCCCTGACCGGACCCGACATCGGTGTGGAGGTGGGTTTCGACGAGCTCGACCGGGTGAACCGGATCGAGGGGACCGCGACCCCCGCCGGGGAACGGGGCTACTAGGGCGTGTTCCGTTGTGAGCGTGGCGCCGGTGACCACGGTTCGGCTCTGGGGCGGGCCGACCGAAGCCGACGCGGATCCCCGGGGGAGGGCGAACCGGGTATGTATTCGCGTGACACGCCCCAAGAGCCATCGCCGGCCGAGTACCACCTGCTGTTCGGCGAGGTCCCCCTCCTCGCCGAGTAGGGATTGTGAGTCACCCCGATGATCGATGAGACGACCCTGCGAGCCTGGACCGCGATCGCGGGCGCGGCCGAACCACCGGCCGCGATCGTCCGGCACACGGCCGGGAACGTACTGCCCGCGGTACTTCCGGTGCGCGCCCTGGCCACGGCCACCGTCGGTGTCTGTTCCCTGGCCGCCGCCGAACTCCTGGCCGCCCGCAACGGCGGTGCGGTCCCACGGGTCCACGTGGACGAGGGCGCGGTGGCCACCGCGTTCGTCAGCGAACGACACCTGCGCGTGGACGGCCGCGAACCCACCTCCTTCGCGCCCCTGTCGGGGTTCTGGCGGGCCTCCGACGGTTGGGTGCGTACCCACGCCAACTATCCGCACCATCGGGAACGGTTGCTCCACGCGCTCGACATCGACGCGGAGGGCGACCCCGGCACGCTGCCCGATCGGCTCGCCGCGGTCCTGTCCGGGCTCGCGGCCACCGAGGTCCAGGAACGGGTGTACGCGGCCGGCGGGTTGGCGGTGGCGGTCGCTCCGGCGCCCGATCGAGGAACGTCGGCGATCGGACGTTCGCCCCTGGCCGAGGTCGTCCCGCACGGCGAGGCCGGAGACCGGTATCTGGAACCGGCGGCGTTGCCCGCCGCGGGGGTGCGTGTCCTGGATCTGACCAGGGTCATCGCCGGCCCCGTCGCGACCCGCACCCTCGCCCTTCTGGGTGCGGACGTGCTGCGGATCGATCCACCCGGGATGTCGGAGGACCCCGACAGCCACGTCGACACCGGCCCCGGCAAACGTTCTGCCCTGGTGGACCTGGACTCGGCGGAGGGACGAGGCGTTCTGGAGGGGTTGTTGGACACGGCCGACGTGGTGGTCACGGGGTACCGGCCCGGGGCCCTGGACCGGCGCGGCATGGCCGCCGCCGATCTGGTCGCGCGCCGTCCCGGACTGGTGGTGGCCGGGTTGTGCGCTTGGGATCGGAGCGGTCCTTGGTCGGGTCGTCGGGGTTTCGACAGCCTGGTACAGGCGGCCACCGGTATCGCGGCGATCGAGTCGGGCCCGGACGGGCGTCCGGGGGTCCTGCCCGCGCAGGCCCTCGACCATGGCACCGGGTACCTGATGGCCGCGGGCGTGTTGCGCGCGCTCACCGATCGGCGGGTCGACGGGCGTGGCCGACGATTGGACTTCTCCCTCGCGGGGACGGCCTCCTGGCTGCTGCACGACATCGCCGCGCGGGAGCCGGGTGAGGGAACCTACGACGCCGAGGAATGGCTGGTCGAGGCGGGGTCCCCCTACGGGCGGCTGCGCTACGCCGTGCCGCCGGTGCGCTACGAGGGCGGCCCCCGGGACTGGGCGCGCACCGCCTCACGTTGGGGCACCGACCTCGCCACCTGGCGCTGAACCGGGGACCGAACGATCCGGTCATCGGCGTTCGGCCACCATGGCCGACGGTGACCGGCGCAGGGTACGGGCCGCCGGTACCAGCGCGGCCAGGACCCCGATCAGCAGGGAGGCGGCGAAGACCAGGCCGAGTTCCGACCAGGGCAGTAGCACGGCGACCTCCGCCGGGCCCCGGCGTGGATCGAACTCGTCCCGGAGCCCGATGGTGAGCGCGTACAGACCGGGCAGGGAGAGCGACGCGCCCAGGATCAGGCCGATCGTGGTGACCAGCCCCGACTCCGCGGTCAACAGGCCCAGGACCTGTCGCCGGTGCGCACCGGCGACCCGCAACAGGGCCAGGTCGCGGCGGCGCGCCGAAGTGGACAGGGACAGGGTGTTGGCCAGGGAGATCGCCGTGTACCCCAGGGACAACACCAGGATGATCCCGGCGAACAGGCGCAGTAGCCCGATCTCGGTGGCGACGCCCTCGTCGAGCAATCGGTCGGTGTCCTCGACGCGCACGCCTTGGTCGGCCAGGGCCGTGGATAGTGCCTCGGCGTCCACCGGATCGAACGCCGCCATGATCGTGAAGGTGGCCGGGTCGTGCTCGCGGGCCAGGTCGTGCGGCAGCGCGAGTTCCGCCCACATCTCCAGTTCGGGTGGGAACTCCTCGATCGTGACCGGGATCCGGCCGGTGGTGCCGTCCCGCCAGGTCAGGTCGACGGTGTCGCCCTCCGCCCAACCGAACCGCCCGGCCGTGGCGGGGGAGGCCAGCGCCGTTCCCTCGGGTACGGCGTCCGGACGGAGTCCCACGGACTCCACCCAACGGCCGTCCACGTACACACCGGTGGAGAGGTGGCTGACGACCTCCCCGCCGACGTGCTCACGGGTGCGTTCGAGCGCGGTGTCGGTCAGCCCGCCGCCACCGTCGGTCCGTACGAGCATGGCGTCGCCGGGGATCTCGCCCCGCGAGTGCTCTTCGATGGCGCCGCCGAGGGTGTCGGTCTGACCCAACACGGTGACGGCGAGCGTGGACACCAGCAGGGCCGGTAGGAGCGTCGACGCCGTTCGCCGCGGACCGGTACGCGCTTGGACGCGCAACAGTTCGGTGAGCGGTGAGTTCCCCGGCAGCAGACCGATGAGGCGTGGCAGGTAGAGGGGTGCGGCGACGGCCGCCGCCACCAGCAGGGCCAGGCTCGACGCCAGACCGTAGGCGATGGCCTGTTCCATGTCCCCTCGCATGGTCGCCACCACCAGAACGACGCCCAAGAGCCCGGCGCAGACCGCGACCCACAGCCGCCACCTCGGCATCGTTTCGTCCCTGCCTTCTTCGGGGCGCAGCGCCTCCAGGGGCCTGACCGCCGCACCCTTGCGCGAGGCGGCCAGGACCCCGGCGACCGCCGTGGCGAGACCGATCAGCACCGACGCTCCGACGGGCAGGGCCACCGATCGCACCTCCCAGTAACGGGAGAGCAGGCCACCGTCGATCATCCGGTCGCCCAGCAGGTGCGCGCCGACGATCCCGAGCGCCGCGCCCACCAGGGAGGCGACCACACCCACGACGGCGGCCTCACCGAGCAGCATTCGACGCACCTGACGTGGAGTGCCGCCCACGGCGCGTAGCAGCGCCAGTTCACGGCGGCGCACCGAGACCTGGAAGGTGAAGGTGGTGCCGACCACGAACACGGAGACGAACACGGCCAGCGCGCCGATCAGGACCAGCAGCTGTTGGCCGACCCAGTTGTTGGACGCGTCGAACTCCGACTCCATCGCGCCGCGTTCGTCGTCGGTGTACACGTCCGAGGTCGGGCCCACCACGCCCCGTACCAGGTCACCGGAGCCCGCGGGGTCGGCGCCGGCCGTCGTGACCACACCGATGAGGGACACCCCGGTCGCGCTCTCCTCGGCCAGGGGATCGGGGAGCAGGACGTCGTCGCCGTCGGTGATCCCGGAGACGGTCATGGGCCACTCGGCGCCGGCCGTCAGCACGTCGACGGTGTCGCCCACCGAACGTCCGTAGGAGGCGGGCAACACGACCTCGTCGTCCCCGGAGGGTCCCGCGCCGTCGAGCAACCTCGTGCTCCCGAGGACGAAGGACGACCACCCGGCGCCGTTGGGGTCGCCGTCGACCGCGTCGCCCAGGATCCGGTCACCGTCCATGACCTGGACCTGGAACCGGTGCTCGGCCACCGCGTCGGTCACCCCGTCGTCCCGGGCGATCTCCTCGACGAGGACGTTCGCCTCGTCGACGCTCCACACCGAGCGAGCGACGGTGAAGTCATCGGACCTGGTCCCGGCCTCCTCGGGTACGGCCAGGACGGCGGCGTTCTCGTAGCGTGGCGGCACCGCCGGTCGTGCCGAGGTGATGACGATCGCCGAAGCCGCCAACAGGGCCACACCCAGCGTCAACGCGACGAACCCGCCCAGGATCGAGCGCAGGCGGTGCCGCACCATGGCGAACGCGATCATGACTCCTCCAGTCCGGCCATGCGCAGCGCGATGCTCCCGGCGTCGAATCGCCCACCGTCGCGAGCGTCGATCTCGTCCACGATCCGTCCGTCGGCCATGAACACCACGCGGTCGGCGCGCGCGGCCACGGCGGGGTCGTGGGTGACCACGAGGACCGTCCGACCGTGCGTGTCCACGACCGCGCGCAGGTGGTCCAGAACCTGACGGCCGCGGGCGAGGTCGAGGGCGCCGGTGGGTTCGTCGGCGCAGATCACCGCGGGGTGGGTCAGGACGGCGCGGGCGATCGCCACCCGTTGCTGTTCACCGCCGGAGAGTTGGTGCGGTCGGTGATCGGCGCGATCGCGCAGCCCCACCTCGTCGAGTGCCTTGAGCGCGTCCTCGCGCCCCAGGCGCCGTCGTGCCAGACGGGCGGGCAGCAGCGTGTTCTGGGCGGCGGTGAGCGCGTCGATGAGGTTGTAGCTCTGGAAGACGAATCCGACCCGTTCACGGCGGAACTCGGTGAGCCCTCGTTCACCGAGGCCGCCCAGTTCGGTCCCGTCCACGACGATGCTTCCGCCGTCGGGCCTGTCCAGGCCGACCGCGCAGTGCAGCAGCGTCGACTTCCCCGAACCGGACGGCCCCATGATGGCGGTGAAGCTTCCCTCCCGCACGTCGAGCGACGCGCCGTCGAGGGCGGCGACCCGGTGGTCCCCGGTCGCGTAGTGCTTGGTCACGGAGTCGATGCGTAGGGCGTCACGTGTGGCGCCGAGTGTCGCGTTCATACTTCGAGCACAGCGGTTCGGACGGGTTCGGCGCGGGTGCCCGTGGTGGAGTCTCGGAGGTAGACCCTGCTCTACCGCGCGACCATCCTCGGGCGGGCTACCGTCGAGTGGGTGAGCATCCCGAACCTGCGCGCGGCGATCACGCTCGCGCCCCACCGCTTCCTGCTGTCGGCGTGGCCGTGGCGGGCCCTGGCGTACGTCCTGGCCGGCACGGTGGGCGGCGTGCTCATCGTCGGGAGCGTGGATCTCCTGGTGAAGTACACGCCCATCACCGAGTGGCCGTGGTACTGGGAGCCGCTCGTGCTCATCGTGGTCCTGGTGGCGATCCCCGCCAGTACTCCGCTGGTGGCGCGCTGGGGTCGGCTTTGCGAGGGGCTGGTCGGGGAGCGGCCGGAGCGGTCGGCGACCGCGCGTTCCACGTCCGGCCCATGGCGCGACCTCGGGTACACACTGCTGAGCCTCACGATGCTGTGCGTGCTGGACCTGGCGGTGCTCGGGGTGGCGCTGGGCGCTCCCCTCCTGGGCGTGCTCAACTTCGTCGACGCCGGGCACCTGAACGTCTTCGAACGGTGGGCCTCCGTGCTCGGATGGGCCGCCCTGTGGCCGGTCGGGCTCTACCTGATCGCGGGATGGGCGGCCACACGTTCGGAGATCGCCCGCGCCGTGTTGTCCCCGCGCGAGGACCGGTTGGTCGCCGAACTGCGCGACGTCACCAGTTCCCGCGCCGCGCTGGCGACCGCCTTCGACGAGGAGCGCCGACGCATCGAACGCGACCTGCACGACGGTGCCCAACAACGCCTGGTCGCGGTGAAGACCTCCCTGGGACTGGCCCGGCTGGACCTGCCCGCCGACTCCCCGGCCGCCAACGCCGTACGGGAGGCCCAGGAGCAGGTGACGCGGGCACTGAGCGAACTGCGGGACCTGGTGCGCGGCATCCATCCCCGAGTACTCACCGAGAGGGGCTTGCCGGCCGCCCTGCTGGACGTGGCGGCCCGCGCCGCGTCCGAGGTGGAGATCGATCTCGACCTGCCCGAACGCCTCCCGGGAGCGGTGGAGTCCACCGCCTACTTCGTGGTCTGCGAGGCCATCGCCAACGCCGGCAAGCACGCGCCCGGCGCCACCGTTCGGGTGCGGGGCGGGATACGGGACGCGAGACTGTGGGTGGACGTCACCGATGACGGCCCCGGAGGCGCGAGCCCGGACGGTGGCGGGCTGAGCGGCCTGCGCCACCGGCTGGCGGTCCTGGCGGGGGAGCTGACCGTGGACAGCCCGCGGGGCGGGCCGACCACCGTGCGATTGGAGATCCCGGAACGATGACGCGCGCGCTGACCGTGGTGGTCGCGGACGACTCGGTCCTGCTTCGTGAGGGTGTGGCGGGGGTGTTGGGCAGGTTCGGGCACGAGGTGGTCGCCGCGGTCGGCGACGCCGACGCCTTGGAGGAGGCGGTGCGCGAACACGACCCGGACCTGGTGGTCACGGACGTTCGCATGCCCCCGGGCTACGCGGACGAGGGGCTGCTGGCCGCGGTGCGGATCCGCCGCCAACGCCCTGGGTCGGGGATCATCGTGCTCAGCCAGTACGTGCAGCCCGCCTACGCTTCGGACCTGCTGGCGATCGACGCCCCGGGCGGGGTGGGTTACCTGCTCAAGGAACGCATAGGTGACGTGGAGGAGTTCGCCGAGGCGGTCACCAAGGTCGCTTCGGGCGGCACCGTCCTGGACCGGGAGGTGGTCCGGGTGATGCTGGCGGCCCGCTCCAGCCCGCTGAACCGGTTGGCGCCCCGGGAACGCGAGGTGCTGTCCCTCATGGCGCGGGGCGAGTCCAACACGGCCATCGCCCGCCTGCTGGTGGTGTCGGACGCGGCGGTGAGCAAACACATCGGTTCGATCTTCACCAAGCTGGACCTGGATCCTCAGGTCGACGGACACCGAAGGGTCCTGGCCGTCCTGGCCTACCTGGATCACTGATCGGGGAAGCGACGCTCGCGGGGACGGAATGTCCGCGGGAAGGGATGTCTCCGGACGAGCGAGGTCCAACGGGGAAGCGGCGCCCATGGAGAAGTGACGCCTGCGGGCAGGAGGACCGGGGTCTGTCAGGGCGGTGCTCAGGTCCGCTCGGGAGGGTTTTCCGGTTCCGAAGCGCTGTCCGGTGTGGTGGGGAAGGCCAGGAACCGGGTGACGATGGTCCGGGCGCCCTCGGGCGTCTGCTCCGGGGCGCGCTGGTAGCGCTTGAGCAGGGCGATGTACTCCTCGAAGAAACCGGACAGCTCCTCCGGTGTCACCTGGATGCTTCCGCTGGAGAAGGGGAACGCGTCGCCCCAGGTTCCATCCTCGGCGGTGGCCTCCAGAGCGCGGTTGAAGTCCTCGAAGTCACGGGTGAACGTGGCTCGGGCGTACTCGTCCAGCGCCTGCCGGAAGGCCTCCTCCTGGGCACTGCGCGGTGGGAAGCGCAGGTCGTGCCGGGGAGTGCGCCACCAGCGTTCCCTGCCGTGTGAACCCTCGGGCGGATCGGTCTCCTCCACCAGGCCGTTCCTGGCCAGTTCGCGCAGATGGTAGCTGGTGGCGCCGGTGTTCAGCCCGAGCTCGCGGGCCAGGGAGGCAGAGGTCGCGGCGCCGTGCTCGCTCAACCGGGCGAGGATGCGCTGCCGGCGGGGGTGGGCGAGTGATTTCAGGACCGATGGGTCGTCGATCGTCCTGGGCTCCGAGGCTGGGCTCATGGGGCTCAACGTAGTTGTGCACAGGTTTCTGTGCAATCCCTTGACCGGAAGCGAGGGGCGTGCACAATAAAGTGTGCACAGGTTTTTGTGCACATGTTCTTGTGCGTGGGGAACCGTGCTCGATGTCCGAACCGAGAGAGGTGACCCGATGCCCGCCCCCCGAAAGCGAGCAGTGGTCCTGAAGGCACTGCTTCCCCTTCCGTTGCTGCTCCTGGGTGTGTTCCTGGCACTCCCGGCCCGAGCCGCCCCCGACGATCCCGGTGCTCCGCCACGAGAGGAGCGTGAGCGCGGGACGTCAGGGGTGAGCCAGGTGGCAGTGGAGTTCACGGCGGGGGAGCGCACCGTGCGCGGGGCCGTGCTCGCCCCGGAGGGCACGGAGGACCAACACCCCGGAGTGGTGCTCGTCGCCGGCTCCGGCGCAGGCGTGCCCATGGAGACGTACCTGCCGGTGGCCGAGGCCTTCGCGGCGGCCGGCGTGGTCGCCCTGGTCTACGACAAGCGGGGGGAGGCCGACGGAGACGGCCTCTCCGAGGCCTCACTGCCCGACCTCGCCGACGACGCCGTCGCCGGGGTCAGGTTGCTCCGCGAACGTCCCGACGTCCGTTCCGACCTGGTGGGGGTGCACGGCCACAGCGAGGGCGGCTGGACCGTCATCGAGGCGGGGGTCCGATCGGCGGAGGTGGACTTCGTGGTGGCGGCGGCGCCCAGCGCGCTGCCACCGGACCGCACCCAGATCTGGATGAACCAGGTCCAGCTGCGCCACGCGGGGGTGTCCGACCGGCTGCTCGACGACCTGGGCGGGCGTTTGACCCGCCACGTGGTGGGCGCCGACGCCTTCCGCCTGGCCGGCCACGATCCCCTGCCCGACCTGGCCCGACTGGAACAACCCTTCCTGGGGGTGATCGCCGAACACGACCGCAGTACCCCACCCGGACAGACCCTGGAGCTGTACAGGGACACCCTGGAAGGGAGCGGGCACCCCCACCACACCCTCCGTGTGGTCCCTGGGGTGGGACACGGGATGAAACCGAGCCCGGACGGCTTCGTCGAGGGCGTTGCCGATCCGGATGCCCTGTTCGAGGGCCTGGCGCCGGAGTACGTGGACACGGTCACCGGTTGGGTGCACGGACTGGCCGCCGGTGACCCGGGAGGCGGGTCGGACGCGCCGCCCGCTCAGGACCTGGAGAGCCTCCAACAGCCACCGGCGGGCCCCGGAGCGCTGTGGTTCCTGGCCGCCACCGGTGGCGGCAGCCTGGTCTGCTTCTCCGCCTACCTCGGGATCGGCCTGATCGCCAGGGTTCGCGGGAACCGGGGCCAAGGCCGGAGCCGGTCGCCCGTGGCCGGGGCGCGCGGGGCGCTGGCCGTCCTCGGGTTGTCGCTGCCGCCCCTGACCATGTCCTATCTGGGGTGGATCATGATGACCGCCGGAACCGAGGTCGGCACGGTGGTGCTCGGTCGACCATTGCCCTGGCTGGGGTTGCAGGTGGGCGCGCTGGCCGCGCTGGGTGCCACCGCGGTGCTGCTCCTGGCCTGGTGGAACCGGCCAGATCCTCTGACCGGGGTCGATCGGGTCCGACTCGGTCTGCTGCTGGTGGGTGCCGCCACCCTGCTTTCCTGGGCGGTGACCTGGGGGCTGCTCACCCCATGAGCCCCCGGGCGCGGCGACGGCGTTCGGCCTCGGAGATCCCTCGACGGCAGGATCGGGCCAGGGATCGGTGGTTGGAGTAGCGTTCGAGGAGACCGTAGGGCGGCAACGGGCCGGCGGGTTCTTCGCCCACGGGGGCGCCCTCGGCCCGCTCCACCAGTAGGGACTCGCCGTTGAGCCGCCCCGAACGGGACCAGCGTTCCCATCGTTCGAAGTCGGGGCTGTACTGGTGGGAAAAGGTGAAGACCGGCTCGTCGGTTCCCGCCAGAAGCCCTCCGCCGCGGGCCCACAACTCGGTCCTCGCTCCCGATTGGTCGGACCACCGGTCGGCCGTGACCACGTCGACCTCCGGGTGACCGTGGCGGTCGCGCACCAGGAGCGCGTCCGTGGCCCGGGTGCGGGGATGGATCTCACGGATGCTCTCCACCGAGGCGAGCGTCACGATCATCCTTGGGACCCACCACCAGTTCTCCCGACGGGCCATGAGGCTGTCCGCGCGAAGCCGGGTGGGTGGATGCTTGAGTGCCTCCTGCTCGACCAGGGACTCCGCGAATTCCCGTCCCTCCAGGTCTTCGAGCACCTCGACGGGTCCGCTGCCCACCAATCCCACCTGACCACCGGCCCCCTGATCGGTCACGCTGAAGGCGACGTGCCGACGGTCACCGAGGGTGAGAGCGAGGTCGGCCATCGAGTAGGGCAGGGCGACGCACACCTGATCGCGCAGTGTCAACGGGACCACCGGGATACCCGTGGGCCCGGACGGCGAGATCCAGCTGAGTTCCGCGACGGTGGATCGCTGCCAAACCGTGATCAGGTCAGTCAAGGTCAGACCTTATAAGTGAGGAATGTCGCATGTTAATTTCTGGTGACCCTAACCCATGGTCCGAGCGGGCGTGATCACCGGGAGACGGGTCCGGGTCGACGATCACGCCGCGTCTCGGGCCCGGAATGCGGAAGGTAGGCCACGGCCATGCCCGCAGCCCTCGTCCTACTCGCGTCCGTGGCGGTGTTCGCACTCGGCTACCGCTACTACTCGCGATACCTCGCTGAGAAGGTGTACGCGCTGGAACCGGGGTTCGTCACCCCCGCGCACACCTACAAGGACGGCATCGACTTCGTGCCGACCAACCGTCACATCGTCTTCAGCCACCACTTCATCTCGGTCGCCGGCGCCGCACCCATCGTCGGTCCCGCCGTCGCCGTGTTCTGGGGCTGGGGACCCGCGCTCGCGTGGATCCTCCTCGGCACCGTGTTCGCCGCCGGTGTGCACGACTTCGGTGCCCTCGTGGTGTCCGTCCGGCACAAGGCGCGTAGCATCGGCACCCTGGCCGGAGACGTCATCAGCAAGCGTTCACGAACGCTGTTCCTGGTGATCATCTTCTTCCTGCTCACCATGGTCAACGCCGTGTTCGCCGTGGTCATCGCCAACCTGTTCGTGGGCTACCCGGCCGCCATCCTCCCGGTCCTGGTGACGATCCCACTCGCGATCGCCGTCGGACAGATCGTCTACAGGCGCCGTACCGCGGCCCTGGTGCCGTCGATCATCGCCCTGGCCCTGGTGTACGTGTGCATCCCACTCGGTGTGATGTTCCCGATCGACATCAGCGGTGTCTCCGAGACCATGGGAATGACCCCCAACACGGTGTGGATCATCCTGCTGTTCGTCTACGCGTTCATCGCCTCCCGTATCCCGGTGTGGATGCTGTTGCAACCGCGTGACTACATCAACCTGCACCAGATGCTGCTGGCCTTCGTGGTCATCTTCCTCGGCGTCGTCGCCGGTTGGGACACCATCGTCGCTCCGGTGATCAACAGCGACGTCCCGGCGGACTCCCCGCCGTGGTTCCCGCTGCTGTTCATCACCATCGCCTGCGGCGCGATCTCCGGCTTCCACAGCCTGGTGGCCTCCGGTACGACGGCCAAACAGATCGACAAGGAGACCGACTCCCGGCTGGTCGGTTACATGGGCGCCGCGGGCGAGGGCACGCTCGCGGTCTGCTCCATCCTGGCCTGCACCGCCGGCGTGGTCGCCGCCTCCACCTCTCCGCTGGCCGACTGGAACGGTCTGTACAGCGACTTCGGCTCGGCCTCCGCCGGCGCCACCGGCAACTTCGTCGAAGGTGTGGGACAGTTCGGCGGCAACCTGGGGATCCCGCTGGAGATCGGTGTCATCTTCGCCGTCGTCGTGGTGGTCAGCTTCGCCGCGACCACCATGGACACCGGTGTACGTCTACAGCGCTACATCGTCCAGGAGATCGCCGAGATCATCCGGTTCCGCCCGTTGGCCCGCAACCTCACCGTCGCGACGTTGATCGCCACGATCGTCCCGCTGGGCCTGGCGCTCATCCCGGGTGACTTCGCCTTCGGTACCCTGTGGCAGCTGTTCGGCACCACCAACCAGCTCACCGCCGGCCTGGCGCTCGCCGTCATCGCGGTGTGGGTCACCAAGCGTCGCCGCAACCCGCTGGCGATCCTCATCCCGCTGGTCTTCCTGTTGGTCATGACCTCGTGGGCGCTGATCGTCAACCTGATCGCGTTCGTGCGTTCCGACGACGTCATCGACCGTTTCCTGCTGGCACCACTCGACTTCGTCATCTTCGCGTTGGCCGTCTGGCTGGTCGTGGAAGCCACCATCGCGCTGCGCAAGGCCTTCGCGGCGCGCAACCTGCCGGAGACCGAGGACACGGAGTCCGAAGGGACCACCGAGATCTCCGACCCGAAGGAGAAGTAGGACGTGAATCCGCTGGGTGCGCTCTCTCGCGCATATGACGCCTGGAAGAGGTTGGAGGCCTTTCACGACGAGGTCTTCACCGCGAAATGGCGTCAGGAGGTGCGACGGGAGACGCGCACCCAGCACGACACGCTGCGCGCCCTTCTGCTCCTGGAGACTCTGGGGGTGGAGGGGCCGGTGTCCTATGAGACCCTCGACCTGATCCCCTACATGGTGTCCGACCTGCACGAATGGCATCAGCGTATGGGGCGGGACGACCTTGGCGGACCGGGGGTGTGCTGTTGAGGTTCCGACGGCCCGCACGAGCGAAGAAGGACCCGGACATCCCCGCCGTGCCCCCCATCGTCTTCTTCGGCGGTAAGGGCGGGGTCGGCAAGACCACCATGGCCGCCGCCCACGCGCTCCACTTCGCCGACCACGGCCTGCGCACGCTGCTGCTGTCCACCGACCCCGCGCACTCGCTCGGCGACGTCCTCGCGACGCCCCTCGGTGACACGGCCGTTCAGGTCGGTGAGAACCTGTGGGTGCGCGAACCGGACGCCGACGCGGCCCTGCGCCGCAGAGTCCGGCGGATCGGCGACGACGCCGCACGAGCGTTGCCCCGCGAGATCCTGCCCGCGGTCTCCCGCCACCTCGATCACGCCGCGGCCGGGCCCGGAATGGCCGAGTCCGCACTGGCCGACCTGCTCATGGACACCATGGAGGAGGTTCCCGACAGGTGGGACCGCCTGGTGGTGGACAGTGCCCCCACCGGCCACCTGATGCGCCTGCTCCACCTGCCGGAACTGCTCACCCCCTGGGTGGAGGGGTTGGCCCGCCAACGCGAGCGCGCCGTGGACGCCGACCGCTTCGCCGTCGGTGTCATCGGTGGTACTCAGGAGAGCACCGACGACCCGCTGTTGGAGAAGTTGCACGCCCGCCGCCGCAAACTCGAACGCGCGGCGGCCCGCCTGCGAGAGGACGCCGAGGTCCGGCTGGTCCTGGTGCCGCGCCGTATGGTCCTGGCCGAGACCGATCGCGCCGCCAAGGAGCTCGCCGACACCGGTTTCCGCCTGGGCACCGTCGTGGTCAACCAGGTCCCCGCAGACGTCGATCCCGAGGTCATCGGGGACGTCCGCGCCCGCTTCTCCGAGCAGGGCACCGTCGAGTCACCCCTGACCGGACGCGAACCCATCGGCCCCGACGCCCTGCGCGACCTCATCGCCCACCTGGCCTGAGTCCGGTACCCGTGCGTGCGGACCCGCCACCCCCAACGGGAGCGGGCCGCCCCTGGACAGGGCGGCCCGCTCGCGACACGGTCCAGTGCTCTCCTCAGCGTGAGGACATCAACTTCTGGATGTGCTTGTTGGACTCCTTGCTGAACTCACTGCGCTTGTTCAACCGGGGGAAGGGCGTGTTCGGCGCGGGGACGTCCAAGAACTCGCAGAGCGGCTCCCATCCCTGCCCCAACTCATAGACGAGGAGGCGCTCCGAGGGGATCGTCGCTCGGACCTCGGCGATGTGCCGCTCGAACACCGAGATCATGTGCTGTTTGTCGTGGACCGAACCGCCGAAGACGCGGTCGACCACGCTGGCCCGGTCCATCCGCAGGAACGCCCTCAGGTCAGGGCTCTGCCGCTCCGCGAGCCAGGTCAGCGGCCGGACCCAGGGGTTCCGCTTGAACACCGTCTGCTGGGTGCTCTCGTACCACTTGTTCGGATCACGGACGGTGAGCACGATCTTCGCCTCGGGGTAGTGCTCCGAGAGTTCCCGCCAGTAGGCCGCCGTGGGCCAGTCGACGCCGCTCTCGTACCCGGCGAACAGCGCGTCCCAGTCCTTGGAACGGCCTTCGACGACGTCGAGCCACTTGTGGATCCGCTCCGGTCGCTCGGCGATCTCGTACATGTGGTCGCACGGGCCGAACCCGATCTGCTCCAGCGCCACCTTGAGGGAGTAGGTCCCGGTACGACCGAACCCCGCTCCAATGACCTTCATGCCCGACCACCCGTCCAGGTTCCCGGGGTGTTCGCGCCGTCCGAATCCCTGCGGTGCCGGTGCGTCAACCGTTCGAGGTCGGCCACGATGTCGTTCGGGGTCGCCGTCATCACCATCTGTTGTTGGAGGTCCCAGGCCTTCTCCCTGAAGGAGCGCTCTTCGAGAAGTCTCGTCAGGGACTTTCGGATCGTGCCGGTGTCGGCCTCCAGCGCGTGGTGGAACAGACCGGCGCCGGCCTGCGCCAAGTGCTCGGCCCGGACCCACGCGTCCGCGTGCCTGATGGGAAGGAGGAGCTGGGGCACGCCGTTGAGGGCGGCGGTGGAGGCGGCACCGAACCCACCGTGGTGGATCAGGGCGGAGCAGGTGGGCAGGAGCATGTGGAACGGTACGAAGTCCACGAGACGGATGTTCTCCGGTACCGTTCCCAGCTGCTCTCGCTCGTCCTCGCTCAGGACGGCCACGACTTCGACGTCCATCTCGGCCAGGGCCTCGATGGTCGCCTTGACCGGGAAGATGCTGCTGTTGAGTTTCGCGTCGAGCGACCCGCGACCGGAGAGCGCGACCCGGGGCCGCACGGGCTGTTCGTGGATCCACGAAGGGGCCGGGCGCCGCGTGTGGAACGGTACGTAGCGCACCGGAAGGCGCGGTGTCTCCAACTCGAACTGGAGGGAGTCGGGAACCAGGTCGATGGTCCACTGACCGGTCAGGATCTCTTCGGAGAACTCGGCTCCGACCTTGTGCAAGGCGGGCGTGAGCCAGTCCCGGAGGGGGTCGTGCCGCTCCTCCAGAGGCTGTTCCATGCTCAGTCTCTGCCAGGTCCGGTACATCGTCGAGTAGATGTCGACCGACCACAGCAACCGGGCGTGCGCGGCGCCGATCGCCTCCGCCGCGACGGCCCCCGCGTAGGTGACCGGGTCCCAGATCACCAGGTCCGGTTGCCACTTCCGCGCGAAGTCGACCAGTCCTTCGAGGATCGGGTCGTTGTAGGGCTGGTAGCCATACGGCACCGAGGCCTGGTACTTGATCAGCACCTCCGGCCAGGTCAGGGACTCGTCGAAGGGGTGGCTCCAGTCGGCGATCTCGTTCTCGATCGACCCGCCGGCATCCGACTCCGCTGCACGCAGCAACTCGTCCATGCCGTGGTCCTCGCCGACCGCGACGGGCGGCAGCCCGGCGGCGGCGATCAGGTCGGTCATCGCCGGTCCGCTGGCCACCCGTACTTCGTGGCCCGCGGAGATCAGTGCCCAGGCCAGCGGGACCTGGGGGTCCAAGTGCGAAGGTTCGCCGATGGTGGCGAAGAGAATACGCATGAGGCGGGTTTCCGGTTTCTGTCGGAGGTCAGGCGGCACCGAGGACTTCGCGCATGGCCTTGATGACCTGCTCCTGACGGTCCTCGGGAAGAGAGGGGTACATGGGAAGGGAGAAGATCTCCCCGGAGAGCCGCTCCGTGACCGGAAGCGAACCCTTCTCGTAGCCCAGGTGGGAGAACCCCGTCATGGTGTGCACCGGCCACGGGTAACTGATGTTGAGCGAGATCCCGTGGGATCGAAGTTCGGAGATGATCTCGTCGCGTCGAGGATGCCGGACCACGTAGACGTAGTACACGTGCTCGTTGCCATCGTTGACGTGGGGAAGGACCAGCTCGGTGTCGGAGAGGGCCTCCGCGTACCGGCGGGCGACCCGACGGCGCCCTTCCGTGTAGGTGTCGAGCCTGGTCAGCTTCCGGCGAAGGATCTCGGCCTGGACCTCGTCCAGGCGACTGTTGTGGCCGGGGGTGTCGACCACGTAGTACTGGCTCTCCATGCCGTAGTAGCGCAGTCGGCGTAGCGACGCGTCGGTCTCATCGTCGTTGCTGAGGATCGCGCCCCCGTCACCGTAGGCACCGAGGACCTTGGTGGGGTAGAAGGAGAAAGCCGCTATCTTCCCGAAGGTGCCGGCCAACCGGCCCCATCGGCGCGCTCCGTGCGACTGGGCGCAGTCCTCCAG
The DNA here is from genome assembly GCF_040635885.1 of Nocardiopsis sp. NPDC006832. Taxonomy (NCBI): domain Bacteria; kingdom Bacillati; phylum Actinomycetota; class Actinomycetes; order Streptosporangiales; family Nocardiopsidaceae; genus Nocardiopsis; species Nocardiopsis sp. NPDC006832. The sequence goes on from NZ_JBEYLC010000061.1 coordinate 18,186, forward strand.
GATCGGGATGCCGTGCCGGTCGGCGATGGACTGAATGGTGTCCATGTCCGCGCACTGACCGTAGAGGTGCACCACCAACAGGCACCGGGTGCGTTCGGTGATCTGCTCTTCGATCAGGTCCGTGTTCACGAGGTAGTCGGCTTCGTTCACGTCGACGAACACCGGTTTCGCACCGATCTGGTCGATCGCGATGACCGTCGGCGCGGCGGTGTTGGAGACGGTGATGACCTCGTCGCCCGGGCCGACGCCCAGGGCGCGCAGGGCCAGGACCAGGGCATTGGTCCCGTTGTCCACGCCGAGGCCGTGCGGCAGGCCGTGATAGCCCGCGAACTCTTCCTCGAACGCGCGGACACTGGGCCCCATGATCAGCTGTCCGGACTCGAACACCTTGACGACGGCGTCGAGGATTTCTTCCTTCTCGCGCTCGTACTCGTCAAGGTAGTTCCACACGTAAATACTCATGGATCCCCTAGCCTGCCTGAATTTCACTTCACCCTTTCGTGAGGGCACACTCACGAAAATATATGGATGACCACCTGGACATTTCCAGGCCCGTGGGATTTTTAAGGGCCCCTAGGAAGCGTGGGAGGGGGCGGCGTCCGAAGACTAGGGGGTGCAAGGGGTTCCGGTCGTGGTTTCGGCTGTGCAAGCCTACTTTTGATCTGGTCGCCTTGAAGATTGATGGTGTTCTGGTGGAGACAGGAGTAGTCGTACGGTTCGATGAGGAACGCGGTTATGGATTCATCGAACCGGACTCCGGCGGCGAGGATGTCTTCATCCACGCCTCGGGGTTGGAAGAGGAGCTGAAATCCGAACTCCAGGCCGGACGAAGGGTCCGCTTCGACGCGGTCAACGGGCACCGTGGCCGAAAGGCCTTCGAGGTCCGGTTGCTCGAACCCACCGATGAGGACGTCGGCTCCCCCGCCGGCGTCACGAACGGTGAGTCGGGTGCCGGGCCCGCGACGCAGGGGCCGGACCTCTCCCGGGGCGAGCTGCGGCATCTGCTCACCGAGGAGTTCCTCGCAAGGGTGCCCGACCTGAACGGCGCTCAGATCGTGGCTCTGCGTGAAGCGGTCGGCGAGATGGCGCTGGAACGAGGCTGGGTCCGGTGAACGGCGCGGCCCCGGCACATGGCCGTTCAGGTACCGGAGAGGACACCCCATGAAGGGCATCCTCCTCGCGGGTGGGTCGGGAACCCGGTTGCACCCGGCAACGATATCGATCTCCAAGCAGATTCTGCCGGTTTACAACAAGCCGATGATCTACTATCCGCTTTCCGTCCTGATGCTGGCCGGTGTGCGGGATATCCTGATCATCACGACGCCCCGGGACATGGCGCTCTTCAGGGGCCTGTTGGGCGACGGATCCTGGTTGGGGATCAATCTGACCTACGCCGAACAGACCAAGCCTCGGGGGATCGCCGAGGCGTTCGTCCTCGGAGCCGACCATGTCGGTGACGACAGTTCGGCGCTGATTTTGGGCGACAACATCTTCCACGGTCCGGTTTTCTCGTCCATCCTCCAGGACAAGGCGCAGGATGTCGACGGATGTGTTCTCTTCGGCTACCCGGTCAACGACCCTTCGCGGTACGGGGTCGGGGTGACCGACGACCAGGGCAGACTCACCGATCTCCAGGAAAAGCCGGCCGAGCCGCGTTCCAATCGCGCCGTAACCGGCCTCTATTTCTATGATTCCACGGTGGTCGACATCGCGAAGGACATTCGTCCCTCGGAGCGTGGGGAACTGGAGATCACCGACGTCAACCGGATCTACATGGAGCAGGGGCGGGCCGAAATGGTGGACCTCGGCCGAGGGTTCGCCTGGTTGGACACGGGAACGCACGATACCTTCCTGCAGGCCTGCCAGTTCGTCCAGGTGATGGAACAGAGGCAGGGAATCCGTATCGCATGCCTGGAGGAGGTGGCTTTGCGGATGGGGTACATCGACGCCGAATCCTGTTATCGACTGGGGGCGGCGTTGGGTGGAAACGATTACGGAAACTATGTCATGAGAATTGCAGAAGAAAAGGCGATGGGGAAACTGGAGTAGAAATCTCATGCGAATCATGGTCACCGGTGGTGCCGGTTTCATCGGATCCCATTTTCTGCACAACCTTCTCGACGGCCGTTACCCGGATCTGCCCGCCACCGAGGTGGTGGTCGTCGACAAACTCACCTACGCGGGCGATCACCGGTTGTTCACCGGACGGGTCGACCCGCGCATCCGTTTCGCAGAGATCGACATCTGTGACCCATCGGTCGATGAGCTGATGAAGGGTGTGGACCTGGTGGTCCACTTCGCGGCGGAGTCCCACGTCGATAGATCCATCGTGGACTCCGCCGCCTTCGTCAGGACGAACGTGCTCGGTACCCAGAACCTCCTGGAGTGCTCGCTCCGGAACGGGGTCGGTAAGTTCGTGCACGTCTCCACCGACGAGGTGTACGGGTCCATAGCCAAGGGCTCCTGGGACGAATGGTGCCCGTTGGAGCCCAACTCGCCCTACGCGGCGTCGAAGGCCGCCTCCGACCTCCTGGTGCGGTCCTACCACCGCACCCACGGTCTCGACGTCTCCGTGACCCGCTGCTCCAACAACTACGGGTCGCGGCAGTACCCGGAGAAACTGATCCCCCGCTTCGTCACCAACCTCTACCAGGGGCGGAGCGTGCCGCTGTACGGTGACGGCTCCAACGTCCGCGAGTGGCTGCACGTGAGCGACCACTGCTGGGGGGTGGCGCTCGTGGCGAAGGGCGGCCGGCCGGGAGAGGTCTACAACATCGGTGGCGGCAGCGAACTCACGAACCGGGAACTGGCGGACATCCTTGTGAAGCACACCGGAGCCGATCCGAGCCTGGTGGTGCGGTCGGAGGACCGACTCGGGCACGATCTGCGTTATTCCGTGGACTACAGCAAGATGTTCGACGAGTTCGGCTACGAACCGCGCGTGGAGATCTCCGAAGGACTGAAGTCCACGGTGGAGTGGTACCGCGAGAACCAGGACTGGTGGGAGGGCTTCGGGGTGCGCTGAACCGGCCGGACCACGAGGGTGAGCACCCCCTCTCGTGGCCCGGCCGGAACCCTTCGGCGCTACCGGTCGGCCGGTGAACCATGGTCGTCGGAGAGGCTTCGGACACAGGCGACCAGACTCCGAGCCTGGATGTTCAGGTAGTGGCTGTGTCGGAGAAGGGCGTCCACCTGTGGAAGCGACACCCACAGGTGATCGGGGAGGTCCTCCTCCGGAAGCGGCCGTTCTCCGCGTTCCACCACGAGGTTGCGTGTTCGAGCGTGGAAGAAGCGGCCTCCCTCCTCGGACTGGACGGCGTCGAAGAGGACCCTGCGTCCCGGGGCCTTCGACATCTCGTCCGACAACGACCCGTGCGAACCGGACCCGAGTTCGCCCTCGCACGCGAGCTGGAGCGTCGGGCCCAGTTCGACGGTCTCTCGCAGACCGGGTTCCGCGGTCGCCCTCAGGAGCAGGTGCGTGACCCCGTTCGCCCGGCGTGTCACCACGGCGGCCAAGCCGAGCCCACGGGGTTCGATCATCGGTTGCGACCACTTCCTGACCTCTCGGCCCCTCGTCGCCACGTCCACACCGATCACCCTGAAGTGCAGGTCCTCCAGGTGCCTGATCTCCCCCGCCGTTCGGTGCCATCCCTCGATCGTTCGCAACGGTACGGGCGAGGCGGACATGGCGGTCAGCGAGCGGGCCGCGGTGATCGTGCTGAGGATCTCCGACATCGAGAGCAGAGCGCCGTCGTCGGGGTCACGCGTGTGGGACGGCAGACACGAGAGTACGGTCCTGGTGTCCATGTTCACCAGGTCGTCCTCGGCGAGCAATTCGTGTACCTGCTTCAAGGTCAGCCAGCAAAAGCCCTCCCGCAGCGGGACGTCCTCGTCACCGGCGAGCACCACCATGTTCCGGTTGTGCTTGCGGAGGAACCACGAACCCTGCTCCGACTGGAGCGAGTCGGCGAGGACGCTCCCCGGTGGGGGATCCAGGAAGTGCTCCACGTAGGGCACGGACCGGCCACGGTGCACCCCTGTGTAATTGCTCCGGGTCGCCTGAACGGTGGGGGAGAGCTGGAAGAGGTTGACGTTCCCCGGTTCCATCTTCGCCTGCATCAGCAGGTACGGCACACCTTCGAACTCCTTGATCAGGATGCCGAGGACACCGATCTCCGGCTGGTCGATGATGGGTTGGGACCAACCGGGCTCCTCACGGTTCTCGGGATCGCGGACCCGCAGGCCGCGCACACTGAAGAACCCACCGCTGTGGTGCCCGATGTCGCCGGTGTCCGGCACCTCGTCCCAACCTTCGAGACCGTCCAGCGGTGCCCTGTCCACCTGTACACCGGTGTGCGCGGCCAGTTCGGAGAACCACTCCCTGACCTCGTCCGGGCCGAAGCGCCCGGGTGTCTCCGCCGACGCGGAACGGGCGACGACGTCGACGGCCCACCCCGTCAGCGCCGCCATCAGGAGACGGTGACGTCGGGAACGTAGCGGATCCACTTGCCTCCGGATGCCCGGAACCCCTCTTCCTTGGCCATGATCTCCTCGGCGTGGTTCCACGCGAAGAGCAGCGCGTAGTCGGGGTAGGGGTCGGTGAAGGCCTGTGCGGGTCGCACCGGGATGTGCATGCCCGGTGTGAGTCGTCCCTGCTTGGCCGGCGTGGTGTCGCAGACGAACTCCACCAGGTCGGGGCCGATCCCGAAGTAGTTCGCGACGGTCGCGCTCTTGGCGGTGGCCCCGTACGCGACAACGGTCTTGCCCTGCTCCTTCAGATCCCTCAACAGGCCGACGAGGTCGTCCCGAATCGCGTCGACCTTGGCGCTGAACGCCTCCAAGGTCTCCAACTTCGAGACCCCTGAGGCGTCCTCCTCGGAGATCAGCTCGGGGACGGCGAGGCTCGGCGTGCGGGCGCCGGCGTGGGCGAGCGTGTAGCGCACCTCGCCACCGTGGACGGGCAGCCGTTCGACCTCGACCAGTTCGAGACCGTATCGGGCGGCCAGCGCCTGTACCGAGCGCGCGGTGAAGTAGTAGTAGTGCTCGTCGTAGATCTGGTCGAAGGAGTTGCGCTGGAGAACGTCCCCGAAGTAGGGGTCCTCGAAGACGAAGACACCGTCCTTCGCCAGGAGCAGCGCGATCCCCTGGAAGACGGAGTCGAGGTAGGGGATGTGGCACAGGGTGTTCGCGGCGTAGATGACGTTCGCGGGGCCGTCCTCGGCCATGATGCGTTCGGCGCTCTCCTTCTCGAAGAAGTCGACCAGCACCCGAACGCCCTGCTCCCGAGCCGTCTCACCGACCCCGCCGGAGGGGTCGACGCCCAGGTGGCGGACCCCGGCTTCGGCGATGGTCCGCAGCATCGTCCCGTCGTTGCTCCCGAGTTCGATCGCGAAGGTGTCCTCGCCCTTGAGGTGGGTGTTGAGGAAGCGGCGAGCGATGGACGCGAAGTGCTCGCGCATGACACTCGACCCCGCGGAGACGTAGGGATAGTCCTCGTTGAACATCAGTTCACGGGGCACCTCCTCCATGAGCTGCACCATCGTGCAGCTCTCGCAGACGCCCGTGGCGAGCCTGAAGAAGGTCTCGCCCTCGATGTCCTCCGGTCGCACGAATCGGTTGGACAGTGGTTGGCGTCCGAAGTCGATGAACTCACGCAGTGTTCCGGAACAGATTCGGCATGTGGAGCCCGCGGGCATTTCGTCCTCCTCAGGAGAAGCAACCAGGGTTCGGTCGACCACCGGCCCGGCAGCCGGGAAACGGCGTAAGCCGATTTTTCGCACGATCAATGTGCTCCGGTTCCGGAGCGCAGATTCGCGGTTCATGTTTCCCTGGTGGAGGGCTCGAATGCCACCCGTATTTTTCCTTTCCGGGGCCGCGTTCGTTGATAGGGGTCGGCTAGGGGGCCCAGGGTCTTCGACGGGCTCTCAGACCCTGGTATACCGAGAGAACCCGATCCGTGTTCTCGCTGGAGACACGGGTGGGGCGGGGCTCTTCGACAGTGTGTCCTCTACTCCTTGTTCGGAACAGGCGATGTTCGTTCCGGTGGCCTGTGCATCGTGATTCGTGCAGGGCACGCTACGTGGGTGACAACGGAGATGACAATCATCATGGTCGACCCGTGATAGACGATCTAGGCGAGTCGGTCGCCGTGACCACATAATCGGTTCCATGGGAAACGGACAGGATAGAGGAAAGGTGCGATCGGTCGTGCGTGTCGGTGATACTCCAGCACTGTACATATCGGGGTTGCGCAAGAGTTACGGGACGGTGCACGCGGTCGATGGCATCGACTTGACCATCGCGCCGGGTGAGGTCGTGGCGCTCTTGGGGCCCAACGGGGCGGGCAAATCGACCACCATCGACATGATCACCGGCCTCACCCGCCCGGACAAGGGCGAGGTCCTGGTCTTCGGCGCGGAACCGGGCGAAGCGGTGAAGGAGGGTCGGATCGGGGCGATGCTCCAGGACGGGGCCCTGCTCGACGATGCCACCGTAGGGGAGATGGTGGCGATGGTGGCGTCCCTCCACCGTTCCCCGCTCACCGTTACCGAGGCCTTGAACAGGGCGGGTATCGAGGACCTGGCCCGACGTAGGTCGACCAAGCTCTCCGGCGGCCAGAAGCAGCGTGTCCGTTTCGCCATCGCGATGGTCTCCGACCCGGATCTGCTGATCCTCGACGAACCGACGGCCGGTATGGACGTCGCCACCCGGAAGTACTTCTGGGAGTCGATGAAGAAGTTCACCCAGAGCGGGCACACCGTCATCTTCGCCACCCACTACATGGAGGAGGCGGAGGAGGTCGCCGACCGAATCGTCTTCCTCCGGGACGGGCAGGTGGCCGCGGACGGGAGCGTCGAAGAGGTCAGGGCGCTCGCGGAGGGCCGGACCCTGACGGCCACCGTCCCCGACGTGTCCCAGGAGGAAGTCCTGGATTTGCCGTTCGTCGTGAGCGCGGACGTGCGCCTGGACAAGGTGGTCATTCTCAGTTCCAACTCCGACAGAACGCTCCGGGCCCTCCTGGACCGGTTCCCGGAGGCGGTGAACATCGAGGTGGTCGGCGTCGGTCTGGACGAAGCCTTCCTCGTCCTGACCGGCAACCTAGATGAGGACGAACAGTCATGAACGTCGGATACCTGAAGCTGGAGCTTCGCCGGGTGCTCAGGGAACCCGGAACCCTTCTCTTCGTCCTCGGTTTCCCGGCCGCTTTCTACGTGCTGGAAGTGATCATCTTCCAGGCCGAGTGGCCCGACTCCCACGACGCCTACGACCCGGCCACGATCCTCATGCCGAGCATGGCCGCCTGGGGCGTACTGATCTCCGGCATGCTCGTCGGTGCGCGAGTGGTCAACGAGCGGCAGGCGGGCTGGCAGCGTCAGCTCCGGCTGACACCCCTGTCGAGTTCTGGCTACCTCTTGGGGAAGGTCTCCGTCGGCATGTTGGTGGCCGTCCCGCCACCGCTGGCGGTCGCCTTCGTGGCCGCCGTCTTCCTCGGAGTGCGTCTCGACCCGGCCGCCTGGGTCTCGGTGACCCTGCTCGTGACTCTGGGAGGGCTGCCCTTCGCCATCCTGGGTCTCCTCGTGGGGCAGGTGGGAACGCGCGAGAACGTCCAGCAGATCACGATCATCGGCATGCTCGTACTCGCAATCTTCGGTGGGTTGTTCATCCCCCTCCAGACCCTTCCGGAGTGGTTCCTCTACGTCTCCTACGTGACCCCGAGTTATTGGTTGGCGGAGTTGGGCAAGTCCGGGATGGCCGCCGCCATCGGTGTGGAGGCGCAGCCCCTTCTGTACTCCGCGGCGGCGCTCACGGCGTGGACGGTGGCTCTCGCCGTGGCCGTGGGCTGGCGCTATCGTCATGACTCCGCACGTACCTGACCGGAACGGCTCTTCATGAACCACCCAGGCGCGCAGGAACGGCCGACCGCATCGCTGGGACGATCCATCGATGAGGTCGGCCGGCGACTTTTCGACCCGCCCTCCCACTCCTCCCATGGCAGCGGGGCACTGTGGGTCTCCGCCGGATTGACCCTGTTGTTCAGCCTGCTGATGCTGCCGTACGGACTGACCGTGGCGGAGGGCCTGGACGCGGAACCGGGCGCGTGGGTCCTCGGGATCGGGTTCGCCTACGTCGTCTCCTATCTGATCTTCGTGATCCTGGGGGAGTCGAAGGCGTGGTTCGTACGAATGCTCATGTGCGCCCTGCTCCTGCTCCTGGGAGGTGCGCTGGTCACACTCGCCGGGTTGGAGAACGCATGGGTCCTGGTCTTCGCCCTCTGCGTGATCACCGCCTTCTCCCGCACCGTGGTGGCGACCGGTGTGGTGCTCTTGGTGGTCGGTGCCCTCGCCGGCGTCGCGTTCTTCACCGGGGAGATCATCTCGGTGCTCTCCGACCTGGTCCTACTGGCCTCCGTCGGCATCGCGATGATCCTGTTCATCCGCCTGGTGGACGCCAACGGTGAGTTGCGCAGGGCCAGGGACGAGGTGGCGGAGTTCGCCGTCGTGAAGGAACGTGAACGTGTCGCCCGGGAACTCCACGACATCCTGGGCCACAGCCTCACCTCCATCACCGTCCAGGCGGGGGTGCTCCGACGCGTCCTCGAACACGCCGGACACGAGCAGGAGGCGCGACAGGCGGGAGAGGTCGAACAGGTGGCCCGGCAGTCGCTGTCGGACGTTCGAGCCACGGTGTCGGACTACCGATCGGTGACACTGGCGGGCGAGATCGCGGGGGCCGGAGTCGTCCTCCGCTCCGTGGGGATCGTTCCACGCCTTCCACGAGCGGTGGACGAGGTCTCCTCGGACGCGCAACGGGTGCTCGGCTACGTGGTCCGAGAGGCGGTGACCAACGCGGTACGGCACTCGGACGCCACGGTGGTCGAGATCCGCCTCGACAGGAACGGCGTGGAGGTGCTGGACAACGGTCCGGGCGTTGGACCCGTGGTCAAGGGGAATGGTCTGCGCGGCCTGGAGGAGAGGATCACGGATCAAGGGGGCGAACTCAGGTTCGGTCGGCGCCCCGACGGAGGGTTCTACGTGGCGGCGGCCCTCCACCCCGAGGACGACTTCGAGGGTGGCGGATCGGCTCCACCGGAGACTGATGGGAGCAACGAATGATCCGTGTCCTCGTGGCGGACGACCAGGCGTTGATCCGCGGCGCGCTCGCCGCCATGCTCGACCTCGAATCCGACATCACGGTCGTGGCCCAGGTGGGTACCGGGGAAGAGGTACTCGCCGCGGCTCGTGAGACGAGTCCGGACGTGGCCCTGCTCGACATCCAGATGCCCGGCAAGGACGGATTCGCCGCCGCGGAGGAGCTACGCCGAAACGTCCCGGGGTGCCGGGTCCTGATCTGCACCACCTTCAGCCGGCCCGGCTATCTGGTTCGCGCCATGTCCGCCGGAGCCACGGGTTTCATGGTCAAGGACGCGCCTCCCGAGGAGCTGGCGAAGGCCGTGCGCAAGGTGAGCAAGGGGGTCAGGGTCGTGGATCCGACACTGGCCGCGGAGTCCCTCACCCACGGCATCAACCCCCTCACCTCCAGGGAGAAGGAAGTACTCCTGGGGGTGCTGGAGGGGGACACCATCACCGAAACGGCCAAGCGGTTGTTCCTCAAGGAGGGGACGGTGCGCAATCACCTGTCCTCGGCGATCGGCAAGACGGACACCCGGACCCGGTCCGAGGCGGCCCTGGTGGCTCAGGGCCGCGGTTGGCTGTGAGCGGTGGGGCGCTCCCGGGCCGGGTGTCCTCAGGCCTCGGTCAGGGCCTTCTCCCCGGCGATGGAGTCCTCATACGTGGGCAGCAGTCCCGCTTCGAGCGCCTTCGCCACCGTGGGGGCGGAAGCGTCACGGGTGGACCGGATGAGACCCGATCCCTCCGGTAGGGGTAGCCCCAACTCCGGATCGTGGACGTCGACCCCCAACTCGTTCGCGGGCACGTACTCCTCCGAGAGGAGATAGGTGATCACCGTCCCCTCCTCAAGTGCCAGTACGGCGTGTCCCACCCCGACGGGAAGGTAGACCGCCTTCGGTGAGTCGGGGCCGATGAGCACCGAGTCCCACCGCCCCCAGGTGGGTGAGCCGACCCTGAGGTCCACGACCATGTCGAGCGCACGTCCGGCCGGGCAGTGCACGAACTTGGCGCACCCCGGAGGGGTGGCCGTGTAGTGGACCCCGCGCACCACACCCTTGCGGGAGCGGGTGAAGCTGACCTGACCGGGCCGGAAGGGCCGGCGCCCGAGCGCGCGCACGAAGTCGGACTCCATGAGCGAGGACGCGAAGCATCCCCGGTCATCGGGGAACACGGGGAAACCGAACTCCACGGCTCCCTCCACCGAGAGGTGGCGAAACTCCATGATGTCTCTCCGATGAGCTGTTTCTTCGAGCTGGGACGAGTGTGAACGGCTGCGGGTCGTCCGGCTTCGGAAGGGGTGGGTCAGGCCTGGCGGCTGCGCTTGCTCAGGCTGAGCCCGACCGCGATGCCGATCACCACACCGATCGGGATGAGGATGTGCGGGCCGAGTACGAACAGGCCGGCGACGCCTCCGATCACACCACCGGCGACCGAGGTGGCGGACATGACGACGATCTGCTTGGTGTTCTCGTTCATGACGGAGACCTTTCACTTCTGCTGCGGAGACTACGGAGATCTCTGAATTCTCATTCTCGATCCACTTTCATGATGTCGTTCCGATCGTGTCCGTGCTTAGGGTGAATATCATGCGAACGGGATGACAGTTGTCATTGGTCTGATGCCCGAAAAATCACTAGTCTGACCGAAAGTCTAATCTAGGAGTAAGCGACGGAGTCGACGTGGCACATTTCGTCTTCATGGCCCCCCCGGCCACAGGACACATCAACCCGACACTGGGCCTGGTCTCGGCGCTCGTCCGGAGAAGACACCGAGTGAGCTATTTCGTCACGGAGGAACACGAGGGTCGGGTCAAGGAGGCCGGTGCCGAACCGGTGCCGTACCAGACCACGATGCCCGGTTCGGAGGCCAAGCCCCTCACGCTGAGCGGACTCGACGTCACCCGAGGCCTCCTGTCCGGGCTGAGGGAGACCCGGCACCTCTCCGAGAGCCTTGACGGTTGGTTCGCGCGGAATCGACCGGACCTCGTGGTCTTCGATGGCCTGGTCGCCTGGTGGGGTCGCCTGCTGGCCTACCGGCACGGCATACCGGCGGTGCCCTCCTGGCCCAACTTCGTGTCCAACGACGCGTGGTCGCTGACCGACGAGTACGTCAAGTTCAACAAGCTGGACCCGAGGCTCTACGGGTTCATCCTTCGCATGCGGCGGATGGCGATCAAGGAGGGGCTCACCCTGGTCGAGCTCATGGACTCGCTCGGCCGTGGTGTTCCCGAACACCTCGTCTTCCTGCCGCGGGAGTTCCAGTTCGAGGGGCACAGCTTCGACGAGAGCTTCCGTTTCGTCGGACCCTGCCTGCGCGAGGGGCGAGGGGACCAGGGCTGGACGCCCCCGCCGGACCGCCCCGTGCTCCTGGTCTCCCTCGGCACCCTCTATCACAACCGGCCCGACTTCTTCCGGGATGTCATCCAGGCCTTCGGTGACTCGTCCTGGCACGTGGTCCTGGTGATCGGACGACACGTCGACCCGGCCGTTCTCGGCGAGGTCCCGCGCAACTGCGAGGTCCACGTGACGGTGCCGCAACTGGAAGTGCTCGGGCACGCGCGGCTGTTCCTCACACACGCGGGGATGGGAAGCGTCATGGAGTCCCTGAGCTTCGGTGTCCCGATGCTCGCCGCGCCCCAGATGGGCGAACAGCGCGCCAACGCGGACCGCATCGAGCAGCTCAACCTGGGAAGGGTGCTTCGGGAGGGTCCGGAGGACATGGTGGACCATCTGCGTCGACTCGCCGACGAGATCTCGACCGACGACACGGTGCGGACCTCGGTGGAGGACATGCGCCGCGCCTTCGAACGGGCCGGTGGGGTGGAGGCCGCGGTTCGAGTGGTCGAGGGTGCGGTCAACGCACGAGTTCGATGACCTTCCCGAAGTCCTCCATGGCGGCCTCCATCACCGTGTAGTAGGTGATGCCGAACCTTTCGGTGTGGCTCTCCAGTTGTTCGGCGATATCGCGTGGGCGGCCGACGAACACGGTGGGGAGTTCGAGGACCTGATCGATGGTCAGGTCGGGCCCGTACCGCTCCCGGAGTCGGTCGCCGGCGGCGCGACGGTCGCCGGTGAGGACGGTGGCCTTGCTCAGCACGTTGAACTCCACACCATCGGGCCGGTAGGAGGTCTCCGCCCGCACGAAGTCGACCCTCTTCTCCAGTGTCGGTGCGTCGACCAGGCCGGTCCTGCCGTATTCAGGGCGAAACCTCGCTCCCGTGAAACCGACGATCTCCGCCTCGTGGGCGGCCAGGCGCAGGACACGTTCGCCGTGGCCTCCGATCATCAGGGGCGGGTGCGGACGCTGCGCGGGGTACGGAAGCACGTCCGAGTCCAGGAACTCCCGTAGACCGGACAGAGCCCCCTCCAGCCGCCGGACCCGCGACCCCGGACTCCCGAACTCGATGTCGGCCGATACGAATTCGTGCTCGACGTAACCGGTTCCCATTCCGATTTCGAGCCTGCCGTCGAGGAGAAGGTCGGTCGTGGCCACATCTCGGGCTAAAAGGGCGTGATTGTAGAAACAGCTGTTGATTACATAAGCGGCGATCTTTGGTCGGCTGGTGGCCGAACCGGCCGCCACCATGGAAGGAAAGGGAGACATCAAATTAAGGTGATCGGGAACCCCGATGACGTCGTATCCCAACGCTTCCGCCCGTGCGCACTTCTTCGCCCACTCCGCTGCGGTGCAGCCGGATGAGATCAGTACGACGCCGAATCTGAGTCGTCTATCGAGCATGTGGACCAGTATTCCAATCCACCGCCTACGTGTCCGCCGCAGGTGCACAAACAGGGGTCCTAGGGGGCGATGTTAGGGGTTGTTGGCGCCCCACGACGAGGGGCAGGCTCAAACCGGACAAGTACCTCTGTGTGCCATTCGTTCTGTGCTCGCCGGAAGGTGGAGATGGTGCAGCAATTCACGCTCGGCGGATCGGGTTTCCGAAGCGACGAGGCCGGAGACCTCCCGATAGCCGTCGTCGGCATGTCCTGCCGGGCTCCCATGGCGCATGGACCCGATGAACTCTGGTCCCTGATCGGTTCCGGGGTCGAAGCGGTCCGAGAGGTTCCCGAGGGACGTTGGTCCGACGGTCCTGGACTGCCCGGGTTCGTCGCACGGGGCGGCTTCCTGGACGACGTCGAGTCGTTCGACGCACCCTTCTTCGGGATCTCCCCGAGAGAGGCCGCCGAGATGGACCCGCACCAAAGGCTCGCCCTGGAGCTGGTCTGGGAGGCGTTGGAGGACCAGGGAACGGACGTCCGTTCCCTACCCACGACGGGTCTCTACGTGGGGGCGATCGGGGACGACTACGCGGTGCTCCGTGACGCCTCCGGTACCGGAGTGGACGCTCGGCACGCGGTCACCGGTGCGGCGAGGAGCATGATCGCCAACCGCGTCTCCTACGCCATGGGGCTCCGTGGCCCGAGCCTCGTCCTGGACACGGGCCAGTCGTCCTCCCTGGTGGCCGTCCACATGGCTTGCGAGAGCCTGCGTTCCGGCCAGTGCGACGTGGCCGTCGCGGGGGGCGTACACCTCAATCTCTCCGGCCGGGGCACCGCTCGTATGGGGGCCTTCGGGGCGCTCTCTCCCGACGGTCGCTGCTACGCCTTCGACGAGAGGGCCAACGGCTTCGTGCGAGGAGAGGGCGGCGGATTCGTCGTGCTGAAGCCCTTCGCCGAGGCGATGGCCGACGGTGACCGGGTCTACGCGGTCCTCGCGGGCAGTGCCATGAACAACGACGGGGGCGGGGGCGGCCTGACGGTGCCCAGCGCGCCCGCGCAGGCGGCGCTGCTCGATTCCGCCTACCGCCGGGCCGGGGTGGAACCGGGGGCGGTCGGATACGTGGAACTGCACGGCACCGGCACCCCCGTCGGAGACCCCATCGAAGCCGCCGCCCTGGGCGAGGCCCTGGGGGCCGCCCAGGAACCGGGCTCACCACTGCTCGTGGGATCGGTCAAGACCAACATCGGTCACCTCGAAGGTGCCGCAGGGATCCTCGGGCTGCTCAAGACCGTTCTGTCGGTCCATCACGAAGCACTCGTCCCCAGTCTCAACTTCTCCCGGCCCAACCCGAGCATCCCCTTGGAAGAGCTCAACCTGAGGGTCGTGACCGAACGCATGCCTTGGCCGGCGCCGCACGTGGCCGGGGTCTCGTCGTTCGGCATGGGCGGGACCAACTGCCACGTCGTCGTCACCGGCGCACCGGGACGGACCGAGACCGTCGAGAGGACCACGGAAGGCCCGCGGACCGTGGCCTGGACGGTCTCGGCCCAGGGCCCGAACGCTCTCAAGGAGCAGGCCCGACGCCTCGTCGATGCCGCTCCCGCGGCGCACCCCTCGGACGTCGGACACTCACTGGCGACCCGGCGCACGGGACTGCCCCATCGGGTGGCGGTCGTGG
>NZ_JBEYLC010000062.1:0-32549 GCF_040635885.1 Nocardiopsis sp. NPDC006832
GTGGCGCTCCCCCCCCCATTCACCCCGGTGGTTCGGGTACTGCCCTCTCCGGTTTTCGGGCCACCTGTGTTGGCCCCTGGTGGCCCGGTGGGGGGGGCCGTACACGGATTCGACTCCGTGTACGGCCCGCACCCCTGCGACCATCCACTTAGGGAGAGAGAACGCATGAGCGTGAACGAGGACGCCACTGCCCCGGGGCCCTTCGACGACGTGTTCGGCGCCAACGCCGCCTACGCCGAGAACTATTCGCTGGCCGGTCTGAAGCCGCTGGCCGCCCGTGGCCTGGCCCTGGTCACGTGCATGGACTCACGTATCGAACCACTGGAGATGTTGGGCCTGGAGCCCGGCGACGCCAAGATCCTGCGCAACGCGGGCGCCCGGGTCACCGATGACACCCTGCGCACCCTGGTCCTGGCCGTGTACCTGCTGGGGGTGGACCGCGTGCTGATCCTGCCGCACACCCGCTGCAAGATGGCCTCCGTGACCGGCGACCAGATGGTCCACGACCACATCATGGACGAGTACGGGGTGGACACCCGCAGTCTGGAGTTCCACACCGACAACGACCAGTTGGGCGCTCTCCGGCACGACCTGGAGCGGATCCGGCACCACCCGCTGCTGCCCGAAGGGCTGCCGGTGACGGGCGCGATCTACGACGTGGACACGGGCAGGGTCTCCCCCACCGGCCTTTGATGTGTCGGGGCCGCCGAGACCGGGGATCACTCCAGTGGGCGCGGGGACCTCGGCCGCCTCCCGGCACCGGGCCCACGCCCGCCCGTCCACCCCGGCGGGAATGCGGTCCCTTCCGCGGATCGTTGTGCCTTGTCCGGTGTGGCGTCGAGAGGAGCACCGTGGCAGAGAGCACCTACGACACCTTCAACCAGGCCCGCATCTTCCTGGATCTGGGCGATCCCATCTACGCCGCCCGCATCCTGGAGCCCGTGGTGGAGAACGAACCCGGCAGCCTCTCCCTCCTGGAGTTGCTGGGTCGCGCCTACTTCTACTCCGCACAGCTCAACAGAGCCGAGGCGACCTTTCGCAAGCTCATCGAGCTGGACCCCGTGGACAACTGGGCCCACATCGCGCTGGCCCGCACCCTGGAACGGCAGAACCGCCATGAGGAGGCGGCCACCTACAGGCGGATGTACGCGGTGATGTCCGGGGGGTCCCTGGACTGATCGGAGCACTCGCGGGGCCGGACCCACCCTCGTCCGGCCCTTCGTCGTGTCCGTCACCGGTCGGGGCTAGGCTGCGGACATGGCTCCCGAACGACCCGAACAGACCCCGGACGAGGACGTCCCCTGGGTCGATCGATGTTCCGACAGCGTCCGGTCCTGGGCGGACGAGGCGGTGCGCAAGGTGATCGCCGACGACACCCGTTCGGCCGACACCCACCTGCACGTGTTCCCGTTGCCCCCGGAGTGGGGCATCGACCTGTACCTGAAGGACGAGTCGGTGCACCCCACCGGCAGTCTGAAGCACCGGCTGGCACGTTCGCTGTTCCTGTACGGACTGGCCAACGGGTGGATCACCGAGGGCACCACGATCGTGGAGGCCAGCTCCGGGTCGACGGCGGTCTCGGAGGCCTACTTCGCGCAGCTGCTGGGCCTGGACTTCGTGACGGTGGTTCCGCGCAAGACCAGCCCGGAGAAGATCGCGCTCATCGAGCGCTACGGGGGCCGCTGCCACTTCGTGGACGATCCGCCGGCGATGTACAGCGAGGCGGAACGGCTGGCCGCCGAGAGCGGCGGCCACTACATGGACCAGTTCACCTACGCCGAGCGCGCCACGGACTGGCGGGGCAACAACAACATCGCCGTGTCGATCTTCGAACAGCTGGCGATGGAACGCCACCCCCACCCGGAGTGGATCGTGGTGGGCGCGGGCACCGGCGGCACCTCGGCGACCATCGGCCGCTACGTCCGCTACCGGCGGCTGCCCACCCGGCTGGCGGTGGTGGACCCGGAGAACTCGGCGTTCTTCCCCGGTTGGGTGACCGGGGCGCACGACTACGCCACCGGCATGCCGTCGCGGATCGAGGGCATCGGGCGGCCTCGCATGGAACCCAGCTTCGTCCCGTCGGTGATCGACCTGATGATGCCGGTGCCCGACGCCGCGAGCATCGCCGCGATGCGCCACCTCAACGACCTCACGGGACGTAGCGCGGGCGGCTCCACCGGCACCAACCTGTGGGGCGTGTGGCACCTGATCGCCAGGATGCGTCGAGAGGGTCGCAAGGGCAGCGTGGTCACGCTGATCTGTGACGGTGGCGAGCGCTACCTGCACAGTTACTACAACGACGAGTGGGTGTCGGAGAGGGGTCTGGACCCCACCCCGTACCGGGCGGCCATCGACCGGTTCCTCGCCGAGGGCGTGTGGGAGCCGCCCAAGACACCCTGAGCCGACGATCGAACGCCACGGGGCCCGCGCCGGAGGTCTTCCCTCACGGCGCGGGCCCCGTTGACGTTCACGGGCCTGTCAGGCGTCGATGCGCTCCAGGTCCAGTTCCTGGGCGCCCTCCTGGATGAACCGGCGGCGCGGAGCCACCTCGTTGCCCATCAGCAGGTTGAACACGGACGCGGCCTCCTCTGCCTGCTCCACCCGGATCCGGCGCAGGGTGCGGTGGTGCGGGTCCATGGTGGTCTCGGCGAGCTGGTCGGCGTCCATCTCACCCAGACCCTTGTACCGCTGCACCGGCTCCTTCCAGGAGATCTTGCGCTTCTCCAGGTCCAGCATGGTGCGTTGGAGCTCGGCGTCGGAGTAGGTGTAGATGTAGCGGTCCTCGGGCTTGGCCCCGCGCTTGCGCCGCACGTTGGTCAGCTCGATGCGGTGCAGCGGCGGCACGGCCGCGAACACCCGACCGGCCTCCAGCATGGGGCGCATGTACCGATAGATCAGGGTGAGCAGCAGGCAGCGGATGTGGGCGCCGTCGACGTCGGCGTCGGCCATCAGGATGATCCGGCCGTAACGCGCGGCGTCGATGTCGAAGGTCCGCCCCGAACCGGCCCCGATGACCTGGAGGATCGCGGCGCACTCGGCGTTCTTGAGCATGTCCGCGACCGAGGACTTCTGGACGTTGAGGATCTTGCCTCGGATGGGCAGCAGCGCCTGGAACTCCGAGTCCCGGGCCAGCTTGGCGGTGCCCAGCGCCGAGTCACCCTCGACGATGAACAGCTCGCTGTGCTCCAGTCCTTCACTGCGGCAGTCCACCAGTTTGGCGGGCAGGGCCGAACTCTCCAGCGCGTTCTTGCGGCGCTGGGTCTCACGCTGCTGGCGGGCGGCCAGGCGGGCCTTGGCCGCACCGACCACCTTCTCCATGACCAGGCGGGCCTTGGCCTTCTCCGTCTTCTTGGTGGAGGTGAGGAAGTCTCGCACGCCCTGACCGACCACCTGGGAGACGATCCGGGAGGCCGCGGAGGTGCCCAGGATCTCCTTGGTCTGCCCCTCGAACTGGGGTTCGGGCAGCCGTACGGTGACGACCGCGGTGAGCCCCTCCTGGGTGTCGTCCTTGGTGACCGGGTCGTCGCTGTTCCTCAGCAGCTTGGTGGCGCGCAACTGGTCGTTGATCACCCGGACCAGGGCGCGCTCGAAGCCGTTGATGTGGGTGCCGCCCTTGGGCGTGGAGATCACGTTGACGAAGGAGCGGACGTTGGTGTCGTAGCCGGTCCCCCAGCGCAGGGCCACGTCCACGTCCAGCCGGCGTTGGACGTCGGCGGGCACCATGTGGCCGGACTCGTCCAGCACCGGGACGGTCTCGTTGAAGTTGCCGGTGCCCTGGATGCGCAGGACGTCGCTGACGGCGTCGTCGGGTGCCAGGAAGGTACAGAACTCGCTGATCCCGCCGTCGAAGCGGAACTCCTCGGTGTAGACGGGGTCGCCCTCGGTCCGCTCGTCGCGCACGGCGATGGTCAGCCCCGGCACGAGGAAGGCGGTCTGGCGGGCCCGGTCCAGCAGGTTCTGCCGAACGATCTCGGCTTCCTTGAGGAAGATCTGGGAGTCCGGCCAAAAACGGGTGCGGGTGCCGGTGATCTTCTTGGCGACCTTGCGGACCTGCTCCAGACCGGAGACCGGGGTGAACTCGGCGTCGGGGCCGTCACCGGCGAACCGTCCGGCGATGCCGCGGTGGAAGCTTATGGCGTGGGTGTGGCCCTGCCGGTCGACCTCGACGTCCACCCGGGCGGACAGGGCGTTGACGACTGAGGCGCCGACGCCGTGCAGACCACCGGAGGCGGTGTAGGAGCCGGATCCGAACTTGCCGCCCGCGTGGAGCTTGGTCATGATCAGCTCGACACCGGGCATCCCCGACCGGGGCTCGATGTCCACCGGGATACCGCGACCGTCGTCGCTGACGGAGACGGAACCGTCCGCGTGCAGCGTCACGTCGATGCGTCCGCAGTAGCCGCCCAGCGCCTCGTCGACGGAGTTGTCGATGATCTCCCACATGCAGTGGGTGAGGCCACGGCTGTCGGTGGACCCGATGTACATGCCCGGCCGTTTGCGAACCGCTTCGAGGCCCTCGAGGACCGACAGGTGCCGGGCGGAGTAATCCTCGGGGTCGTGGACGGCTGCGGTCAAGGCGGTCACTCGGACATCTCCTGCGTCTTGTGGGCCATCGGGGGCGCTGATGCGGCGTGTGCCCTTTGTACCGCGCCGCACCGACGGTTGAAGGGGCCAGGTTACGACGGGCCGAAGGCTGTGTCGTGACGCGGGCCGTATGGGTGGGGTCGTGTCTTCCCCGGTCGTGTCTTCCCCGAGAAAGGGGCGCCTCCCCGACGTCGCCGCCGGGAGCGCTGCGACCGGCTCCACCGACGGAGTCGGGAATCGGTCGGGCCTGCCCCGCGCGAGACTACCACCTCTGACGGTTGCGACCTGGATACGCCCGATTTCCGGGGATAGCCAGGGCCTACCGATGGGTACAACGAGGAGGAGACAAGACGTCGGAACAGAAAGGCCCCACTCTGCATCTTCCAGACACGAACCGGGCGGATTCCGCTGTCGGCGTACACGGGATCAGGTTGGGAACGTCTGGGTCGGGTTAGATGTTGTCAGAGGTGACTAACGCCGAGTATTGAGGATGGCGAAGTGACTGGAACCCTTGCCCCCACTCAGCCGCTGACGGCTGCCGACCGTTGCGACCGCTGTGGTGCACAGGCCTACGTCCGGGTACTGCTGAATTCCGGCGGTGAGCTTCTGTTCTGTGCGCACCACATGCGCAAACACGACGACTCGATCCGCAAGATCGCCTCGGACATCCAGGACGAGACGAGCAAGCTCACCGAGAGCGAGAACAGCGGCGGGGATGAGCGTTAGCCACAACGAGCACGATTGCGATGACGGCGGCTCCCGAGGGGGCCGCCGTCGTCGTTCCCGGGTCGATCGTGCGTCGGGGCGCGTGCGGCCTCATCTCGTGAGCACCCGGTTGTGGTACCGGCAGACCTCGACGAACCCGGCGCCCCGGTACAGGCTCAGCGCCGGCCCGTTGCCGGCCACCACGCACAGGTAGGCGTTCCGGGCGCCCTCGTCGTGTGCCCGGGTGAGCAGGTCCCACAGGATCGTCCGGGCCACTCCCCGCCCTCGGGCCTCCGGCGCGGTGACCATCGCGCAGATCGCCACCGAATCCCCGTTCAGCACCGCGCAGCCACGGCCGTCCCCACTCTCGTGGACGCCGTACGCCGCGGTCACCCCTCCCAGGATGCGCGCCACCCCTTCGGCCCACGACGGGTCGTCACCCGCGAACGGTTCGACCCATTCCTTCGTGGGGCGGTCCGTGATCCGTGTGCGTCCGGGACCGTCGGGGCGTTCGTCCAGGTCACGGGCCAGGACCAGACTGGGTTCCACGGTCTCGTAACCGTGTTCGGCCAGTCGCCCGTCCACACTCTCCTGCCCCGGCCACACCTGCGCGCAGGGGGTCAGGCCTCGTTCCCGGTAGAACGCGGTGACCTCCGCGACGTCCGCGTCGAGGTCCTCCACCAGTGCGGAGTTGGCCCGCTTGGTGACGCCGTCGGCCACCCCGAACCGCCACCCTCCACGGCTCTGGACCTGGAACGGGGGCCAATCCCTGGACACTCTCGCCGCCCAAGCGTGCATGTTCGTTTCCTCACCCGTCGCCGAGTACCGGATCCTATCCACCGGCCTCGGGGCACGATCTAGCATGGGTGCGGGTTCCCCAGGCCCCCAGGCGTCCACGATCCAGAAGATAGAGAACCATCCATGCTCATCCTGCTCCCGCCCTCCGAGGGCAAGGCCACTTCCGGTGACGGTCCACGCCTGGACGTCGACGCGCTCACCCTGCCCGGGCTGGCCGCGGATCGGGAACGGGTCATGGCGGCGCTCCACGAACTGTGCTCCGGCCCCGAGGACACGGCCCGCGAGGTCCTGGGGCTGTCCGTCTCACAGACCGAAGCGCTCAAGCGCAACCTGGACCTGGCCACCGCGCCCACCCTGCGCGCCGCGGACCTGTACACGGGGGTGCTCTACGACCGTCTGGGACTACCCGGGTTGCTCACCGAACACGACGCCCGCGTACGCGAACGGATCCTGGTGTTCTCCGGGCTGTGGGGGGTGGTGGGCCCGGCCGACCACCTGCCGCCCTACCGTCTGTCCATGGGTGTGAGGTTGCCGCCCTTGGGTGGTCTGGGCGCCTACTGGCGCAAGGCGCTCACCGACCCGCTGGGCGAACTCGCCGAGGGACGTCTGCTCGTGGACTGCCGTTCGGCGTCCTACGCCGCGGCGTTCAAGCCGGCCGGTGAAACCGCCGAACGAACCGTGGCCGTGCGGGTCCTGCGCGAACGCGAGGTGGACGGTCGGGTGAAGCGTTCCGTGGTCAGCCACATGGCCAAGGCCACCCGCGGGGACGTCGCCCGGATCCTGATCACCGAGAACGTCCAGGCCCGCACCCCCGAGGAGTTGGTGACGGCGCTACGCGACCTCGGCCACACCATCGAGCTCCAGCAGGCCGCCAAGCCGGGCACCGCACGCACGATGGACGTGGTGGTCCGGGATTAGCGGTACGTGCTCCACTCGACCGAAGCGTGCACGAAATCGGACCAGGTGGATTTTATGCCACACCTACAGTGCGTGGGGCAGCATGGAACCCATCGGATGGAGATCGGACTCCGTGCGGGGGATTGAACAGCCCGGCGCTACGCGAGGGACACGCGGGGGTCGCCACACGCCCGTGAGCGGGCCGGGCATGAGAAAACGAAAGGCGCGCCTTCCCGAGGGAGGGCGCGCCTTCGCTGTCTCAGTCCACGGCTGTGGTCCGTTCCTGGGCCGACCGACTAGTCCAGGTAATCGCGGAGCACCTGCGAACGCGACGGGTGACGGAGCTTCGACATCGTCTTGCTCTCGATCTGCCGGATGCGCTCACGGGTGACCCCGTAGACCTTGCCGATCTCGTCTAAAGTCTTGGGCTGGCCGTCGGTGAGCCCGAAGCGCATGGAGACCACACCGGCCTCGCGCTCGGACAGGGTGTCCAGCACCGAGTGCAGCTGCTCCTGGAGCAGGGTGAAGCTGACCGCCTCGCCCGGCTGGATCGCCTCGGAGTCCTCGATGAGGTCACCGAACTCGCTGTCGCCGTCCTCGCCCAGCGGGGTGTGCAGGGAGATCGGCTCGCGACCGTACTTCTGCACCTCGACGACCTTCTCCGGGGTCATGTCGAGTTCCTTGGCCAGCTCCTCCGGGGTGGGCTCGCGGCCCAGGTCCTGGAGCATCTGACGCTGCACGCGGGCCAGCTTGTTGATGACCTCGACCATGTGCACCGGGATACGGATGGTGCGGGCCTGGTCGGCCATCGCGCGGGTGATCGCCTGACGGATCCACCAGGTGGCGTACGTGGAGAACTTGAAGCCCTTGGTGTAGTCGAACTTCTCCACCGCGCGGATCAGACCGAGGTTGCCCTCCTGGATCAGGTCCAGGAACAGCATGCCGCGACCCGTGTAGCGCTTGGCCAGGGAGACCACCAGACGCAGGTTCGCCTCAAGCAGGTGCTTCTTGGCGCGGCCTCCGTCCTCGGAGATCCACTCCAGCTCGTCGCGAAGCTCGAAGGTGAGGACGTCGTCCTCCTCGGAGAGCTTCTCCTCGGCGAACAGGCCGGCCTCGATGCGCTTGGCGAGCTCGACCTCCTGCTCGGCGTTGAGCAGCGGCACCTTACCGATCTGCTTCAGGTAGTCCTTGACCGGGTCCGCGGTGGCACCGGCCGCGACCACCTGGGCGGCGGGGGCGTCGTCGTCATCGTCGTACAGGACGAAGGAATCGTCGTCCTTGCCGGACTTGACCGGGGCACCGACCGTCTCCGGCTTGGTCGGCTTGACGGAATCGGTGTCCGGGGTGTCCTCGACCAGCTCCAGCTCGGCGCCGGTGTGCTCAAGGTCGTCGTCCAGGCCCTCATCGGCCGTGTCACCGGCGTCGGGCGCCAGCTCCAGGTCCTTCTTGGTGGACTTCTTGGTCGCCGCCTTCTTGGCCGGGGCCTTGGCCGCCGCGGTCTTCTTGGTGGCCGCCTTCTTGGGGGTGGCCGCCTTCTTCGCGGTGGCCTTCTTGGCCGCGGGCTTCTTCTCGGCGGTCTCCTCGGAGTCGACGACGGCGGTGACCGTCTCCGGCTGCTCCTGGGCGGCCGCCGCGGCGCGCGCGGGCTTGCTGGTCGAGCGGGTGGTGGTGCTGGACCGAGACGTGGTGGTCTTACGCCGCGTGGTCTTGCGCCGGGAGGAGGCCGACTCCGGAACCAGTACGGTCACACCCTCCTTCGCGAGGCTGCGGAGCACCGACTGCGCCTGCGACATCGGGATTTCGGCCTCTTCGAAGGCACGGCGCACGTCCTCGGGCTCAAGAAAGCCCTGGGACCGCCCACGCTCGATCAGCTGCTGAATGACGGGCTCTTGCAGTGACTCGGACTGCTTCGAGCGAGTCGAACTGGCAGATGACACAAACACCTCTCGAACGGACGTGTGGCGAGATTCGTCGGACCCGGTGGTCCGGATGGCCGGGACCGGGTACTGCACCCTCTCCCACCTGCGGCCAGGGATCTTCCCCACTGGGCGGGAAGCCGGGGTCACCCCCGCTTCATGGGGCGCGGCGGCTTCTTCACTGTAAGCAAGGCAATGGACTTGTTAGTACGGTCTACCGCTCTGACACCGAATCGATCACCGGAAGCTGAACGGCGAGCAGAGTGACATCATCGTCCTGCTCATACCCTTCGAGCATGCTCTCAACAAGGTACTCCAGCATCTGCTGTGGATCGCCCACCACATCGGGCCGGGCATCAGCCGCCTTCTGGACCAGCTCGTCGAGTCCCGCGTCGACCGATCGTTTGCGGTTCTCAACCAGTCCATCGGAGTAGAGGGCGACGGTGTTACCGGGTTGGACGAAGAATTTGTGGTGACCTCTCGTGGAGCTGACCCCGAGCGGTGTGTCCGGCTCGGTCTCCAACAGCGAGGGCCCGGCGTTACCGGCGACGACCAGCGGGGGAAGATGGCCCGCGTTGCTGAGGTCGAGTTGTCCGGTCACCGGGTCCAAGACGAAGTAGACCAGGGTCGTTACCTGATCCATTCCCTCCGTGGCCGAGAACATGCGGTCGAGTCCGGTCAGGACGTCGGCCGGCTCCGGCATGGAGAACGCCAGAGCGCGCAACGCGTTGCGGATCCGACTCATTCCCGCGGCGGCCGGGATGCCCTTGCCCATGACGTCGCCGAGGACCCCGGCGACGCGGCCGTCCGGCAGGGGGAAGGCGTCGTACCAGTCGCCGCCCACCTGCACGTGTTGGGAGCCCGACCGGTAATAGGCGGCCAGGCGCACACCGCGGACCTCGGGCAGTTCCTCCGGGAGCAGGCTGCGCTGGAGCTCCTCGGCGGTGCCGTGTTCGCGTTCGTAGACGATGGCCCGGCCGATGGCCAGGGCGCACTGTCCGGCGAGCGCCTCCAGGAAGACGCGTTCCTCGTCGGTGACCTCGCGCGGGGACGTGAAGGAGAAACGCAGGGCGCCGATGGGGCGGCCCGCCGCCATCATCGGTAGCGCCACCCAGGCGCGCTCGTCGGTGCGTTCCAGGATTTCCTCGACCTCGGGCGCGTCGTCGAGGAGTTCGCGTAGTTCGGCGGGGCCGGCGGCCAGTCGGGGCACGCGACCGGCCACGGCCAGCGCCGCGATGTCGGGGTAGTCCAGCGAGAACCCGTTGCGCGGCAACCCCTGGCAGTCGTCGGCGGAGAGCATGCGCAGGCGCAGTCGGTCCCGGTCGAACAGGGCCAGGGAGGTGTGGTCGGCGCCCACTCCGGAGCGGCCGATCTCGGACATGGCCTGGACGACCTCCTCGGCGGTGAGGGCCTCTGCCAGGTCGGAGGTGGCCTTCTGCAGCCGGGCGGTGCGCATGGCCGCCTCGCTGAGCTGCTGGTTGAGCCGTTGGCGCAGCTCGTCGGCCTCGCGTTCGGTGGTGATGTCCACCAGGGTGCCGACCCACTCGGCGGTCTCGGCGCCGTCCATGACCGGGTTGGCCCGGGCACGGTAGTGGTCGTAGCCGCCCGAGCGGGTGCGGACGCGGAACATGGCGTCGAAGGGGGTCACGTCCAGGACCGCGTCGTCCCAGGCGCGTTCAACGCGGGGACGGTCGTCGGGATGGACGGCGTCCAGCCAACCGTGGCCCAGGTAGGACTCAAGGTCCTGTCCGGTGAGGGTGCGCCACTGGGGGCAGTCCTCGTGTACCTCGCCGCCGGGGCCGGCCGCCCAGATGATCTGATTGCCGGCCTGCAACAGGGCGCGCAGGCGCCGCTCGCCTCGGTGCGCGGTGTCCTCGTGGTCGCGGGCGCCGATGAGCGCGATGTGTTCGTCACCGCCGACCGGATCGTTGACCGGGAACCAGGTCAGGTCCCAGGTCTGGCCCTCGCTGGTGCGGTGGTGGCCGCGCACGGCCCGGCCGGTCTCTCGCACCGATGCCACGGACTCGGCCTGGGCGGCGGCGCCGGAGGCGTCACCACCATCCTTCAGGACCTGGCCCGGTGTACGCCCCAGGCAGCGCTCGGGGGTGCTGCCGAAGACGGCGGCCATGCGGGGGTTGATCGAACCGAAGACGTCATCGGGTCCGAGCAGGGCGAACCCGATGGGAGCTTCGGTGAGCAGGGTCTGCACAGCGTCCGGTAGTTCCGCCACATTGATTCGGGGAGGGGGAATGGACGTCTCGGCGCTCAACTGCTCGACACCTCCGGAGCCGTTGGAATCCCCATCGGGGCTGTTCTCGGACCACGTGGTCCCTTGCGCACCGTGCCCGCCGTCCGTGTTCGATGACGCTTATGGCGCGGGGCGCGCGACGCCGATTCCGTTCGGGGGGCTCCGCGGCTCCCAGGAGGCACGCTCAATGACTCCTCTCGGCCGCTGTCACGGCTCAAGCATAAGACACGGCTCTGCGCACGCAACGTCCGTGGCTTCGGGGGCACGGTTGCGCACGGAAGGTAAATAGTAGGCCACCGGACGCCGTGCACACAGTCGACCGGGGGTCTCACTGGCGTGTTCTCCCATAATTCCAGACGCCGACCGACTTACGGAGAACTCTCTGGAACAGGACCGTTATATGTCCGAAACGTCCATTTCATGGTGATGGCCCGCGGGGGTGACGCGTCTCGGGTAAACGGTACCTCCCCGAGGTTTTATCAACAGCGTGCCGCGCGAGAGGTTGACAGTCGCTTCAGAACAAGTGGAATAGGTGGAGGTCACCGTCCAGACCATCTTCAGCTAGGGGTGTGAGCAAGAATGCTCCAGACCTTCCCGGTCCAGGATCTCAGTCGGATCTCGGCAAGGCTTCATGACGAGTTCAGCGCGCTGTCCCACCGATGCGTGGAACGTTGCGTCAGCGACACCTGGAAATGTGCCGAACACCTGGGCCTCCCGGTCACACCGCACCTCGTCGAGAGGGTCGCCCGCGAGCACTTGGAGGCGATGGTGAAGTCCGTGCCGCCCTCGCGACATACCCCACGACGTCCGGGAACCACACTGTTCACCGGTCGCCGCGCGATCCCCGAACCACGCTGACCCGACGAGGGCACCTCCTGCCGCCGACTGGCATACGCTCGGAGCGTGCCCTCCGCTACGCCCCCACCCACAGGACCCGACGTTCCCGTCGCAGCGTTCGAGGAAATGCTGCGCGCGGCCAGAGCGCTGCTCGCCATGCGCCACCCGCTGGACGCCGAGCTGTCCTTCAGTGAGCTGCTGGGCTCCTGGTGGGGACAACGGGTCCCCGGGGTGGACGTGGAACGGCTGCTCGGCGAGGGCCTCATCACCCACGCCACGGCCTCAGGGAAACCCGCCGGGCTGGGGGTACTCGCCGCGATCACCGCGCTGGGCACCTCGGCCTCCCAACGCGACCTCGCCGAACAGGGCATGATCGCGCTGCGCGAGCGGGGTCTGCACGCACCGGCCTGGGCCTCCCAATTGGGCGAGGTCACCCCCGTGGCCGCCTACGTCAACGGCGACCGCTTCGGTGACACCGACGACGTGGTGTGCGTGTACGCCCGTGACTCCGGCGAACCCGAGCACGCCCTCATCCTCGTGCTGGACCACAACAGCGGCGGCCTGCTGCGCGACGCGTGGGTGACCACCAAGGTGGACCGGCTCCTGGCGCAGTGCCGTGAACGCGCGCGCACCGATGACTTCGCCCGGTTCGAGGAGTCGCCCCTGCCCCAGGCTCGGGCGCTCCTGCTCCGCGCGCTGGAGCGCACCGAGAGCGTGGTGACCGGGGAGGTCGACAACCCCGTCGGGGTCTCACGGTCCGACCTCACCGGTGGTTCGCTGGCCGCCCACTTCGCCCTGGCCGCGTCCCGCATCAAGCGGCTGCCCGAGGGCAGGACGCACCAGCCGATGTGGCGGCGCGACCGCCGCGCGGTCCTGGCGGCCCGCTTCCTCGCCTCGGACCAGGCCGCCGAGCTGTCCGACTCCTACGCCGCCAGCCGGTGCGCGGACCACATCATCACCTACGGCTGCGACGTCGACTCCGGGCGCCCGCTGCGGGTCAGCCCGCGCAAGGTCGAGTCGTTCCTGCTGCACTGGCTGCCCGGTCGGGTGGTACTGCTGCCCGAGGAACAGGAGGCGATGCCGCACGTGCTCGCCGCGTGGGTGCGCTGGGCCGGGGCGCAGAACGACCTGCCCGACGTCGCGGTCGGTGCCGCCCTGGACACCGTGTGGGAGACCACCGCGGAGTTCGCCCGCACCTACCGCGACCCCGCCCGCCCCCTCGGGCTACGACAGGGGGCGGTGCGCCGGTTGCTGCCCGACGGCGACTTCAGGTCCCTGGCCCGCCGGATGTTCGCGTTCCCCCTGTTGGCCAGTGAGCTGATCACCGACGCCCCCGACGAGTTCGACCCGTCGACCTCCCGTGGCCGTCGCGCCCTGCTGCGCCTGGACCACTTCGCCGAGTACGAGGAGGCCCCGCACAGCGGCCGCCACCACTCCACCGGTCAGGACCGCTGGTACCGACCCGTGCAGGGCACCGATCCCGAGCGCGAGAAGGAGCTGGACCGCCACGAGCGCCTGGCCAAGCGCCTGTGGGACGGCCGTCCCGCCAACCTGTGGGCGGCGGCCCGGCGGATGCTGGATCGCGGCCTGGACCGCCCCACCGTGCTCACCCATCTGACCGAGGCGCTGTTCGGCGCCACCGGCGAGAACGACCTGCGCCGCCGCCTCGACGCCCTGTGACCGAGGCGCGGCGCGCGTCGATCAGGCGAGCATGCGGACCTTGAGGTTCTCGATCGTTCCCCCCGACAGCTTGAGTCCCCGCTCGACGTAGCCGTCGAAGGACCCGTATTCCTGGTCCACGATGCCGAACGCGCTGTCCAGGTAGTCGGGCTTGACCCGGGTCATCGGCTCGATGTCCTCCCACGGCAGACCGCTCTCCTGGGACAGCAGTCGCATCCAGTGGTCGGTGGCGGCCTGACGATCGTTGCTGGCGACGTAGTCCGTCGTCACGACCTCCCGCTCCACGCCCAGGAGGGTGAGCAGCAGCGCCGCGCCCCAACCGGTGCGGTCCTTGCCCGCGCTGCAGTGGAAGACCAGCGCGGTCGGCCCCTTGGCGGCGCGTTCGACCAGGTCGCGGTAGCCGTCCAGGGCCTCGGTGTCGGTGACCAGCCCGCGGTAGACGTCGTACATGTAGCGCTCGGCCGCACCGTCGCCGAACGCGACGCGGGCCTGCTCGGGATCGGCGAACAGGTCGATGAAGTTGGCGCCGGCCGAGTCGGTCTTCTGCACGCCGATCGCCGCGTACTCGGCGCCGTCCGGGATCAGGTCGGGGAGCCGGTCGCGTTCGTGGGAGCTGCGCAGGTCGATGAGCTGGCGGATACCGAAGCCGTCGTAGGCGGTCCGCTCCTGCTCGGTGAGGGTGTGCAGCGCGTCCGAGCGGTAGAGCAACCCGGAACGCACGGTGCGGCCTTCCTTCGTGCGGTGGCCGCCGAGGTCACGGAAGTTGGGGGCACTGGGGAGGAGGAAACCGTCGTTCGTCACGTTCGAGACGATACCCACCTCCCCGACGCCCTCGCGGCACGGGGTGCGACGGCCGGATGGGTTCCGGTCGCTCGCGGAGGATTCAGGGGCGCAGGGCCTCGATCTCGGCCCCGGCCTCCTTGACGTCCTTGGCGGTGTCCACACCGCGCCAGAACCCTTCGATGCGGTAGGCCGTGAGCCTGCCGGCCTCCGCCAGTTCGGGGAAGGTCGAGGACTCGTGGTCGCCCTTGGCCGGCAGCAGTGGGGTGATGCCGGGCTCGAACAGGTAGACGCCCGCGTTGATCCAGACCGGCAGCAGCGGGCTCTGGGTGAACCCCTCGATACGGTCCTCGTCGTCGACGTCGACGATGCCCCAGGTGGTGCGGAACCGCGACAGCGCCAGTGTGGCGAGACCGCCCTTGTCCCGGTGCCGGCGGGTCAGTTCGTCCAGCGGGAACCAGGTGAGGACATCGCCGTTGAGGGCGAAGTAGGGAGCCTCCGGATCGCGCAACCCGCCGGCGGCGTAACGCAGGGCGCCACCGCGACCGAGCGGCTCGTCCTCCACCAGGAGGGTGATCTCGGGGCCCTCGGTGCGTGCCTCCAGGTGCTCGCGCAGGACATCGGCCTTGTAGCCGCAGGACACCACGACCTGCTCGACGCCGTGCGAGGACAACCATTCGAGTTGGTAGTCGATGATGGGCCGTCCGGCCACCTCCACCATCGCCTTGGGGCGGGTGTCGGTGTAGGGCCGCAACCGGGTGGCCTGTCCGCCGGCGAGGATCAGTGCCTGCGTGACGGGGGTTTGGCTGGATGCAGATGAGGCGGTCATCGGATTGTCGGGTGTGGACACCCCGTCCTTCAGGGCGAGGAAGAAACACCCTGCTCCTTTTCCATTTCAGATACGTGCTCGTGGCCACGCTGGTTGACTATCGGTTATGGCGAGCAAGACCGTGAAGCGGGCCTTTCGGTACCGTTTCTACCCCACCCAGGTGCAGGCAGCGCAGCTGTCGCGCACGTTCGGGTGTGTGCGCCTGGTCTACAACAAAGCGTTGGCCGCCCGTTCCCAGGCCTGGGAGCAGCACCGGGAGCGGGTGGGCTACTCCGCGACCTCGGCCCTGCTCACCGGTTGGAAAAAGACCACCGAACTGGGTTTTCTCACCGAGGTCTCCTCCGTCCCGCTCCAACAGACCCTGCGGCACCTGCAAGGGGCGTTCTCAAACTTCTTCGCCGGACGCGCCCGCTACCCGCGATTCAAATCGAAGAAGAGGTCACGGGCCTCGGCGGAGTACACCCCGAGCGCGTTCCGCTACCGGGATGGGCAGCTCACCCTGGCCAAGATGGACCAGCCGTTGGACATCGTGTGGTCGCGTCCCCTCCCGGATGGTGCTTCGCCGTCCACGGTGACCATCTCGCGGGACGCGGCGGGGCGCTGGTTCGTATCGTTGTTGTGCGAGGACACCATTGAGGCCGCCCCGGCGTCTGAGGGCGTGGTCGGTGTCGATGCGGGGATCACGTCCCTGGTGACGTTGTCCACCGGGGAGAAGATCACCAACCCCCGGCACGAACAGCGGGATCGGGCCCGCCTGGCCAAGGCGCAACGGTCCCTGTCCCGCAAGGCCAAGGGCAGTGCGAACCGGGCCAAGGCCCGTAAGAAGGTGGCGCGGGTGCACACCCGCATCACCGACCGCAGGAAGGACTTCCTGCACCAGCTGACCACTCGACTCGTCCGCGAAAACCAAGTGGTCGTGATCGAGGACCTGACCGTGCGCAACCTGGTCAAGAACCGCACCCTGGCCCGGGCCATCTCGGACGCGGCCTGGAGCGAGTTCCGCACGATGTTGGAGTACAAAACCCACTGGTATGGGCGGGATTTGGTCGTGGTGGACCGGTTCTTCCCCTCGACCAGGCTGTGCTCGATCCCCGGGTGTGGGCAGGTGCGTGCCCGGTTGCCGTTGAACGTGCGCACCTGGACGTGTGAGCACTGTGGCGTCACACATGACCGCGATGTGAACGCGGCGATCAACCTCAAGGCCGCCGGGCAGGCGGCATCCGCCTGTGGAGCCGATGTGAGACCTCGACGGGAATCCTCCCGGACGAGGCGACCGGCGTCGAAACAGGAAGGCCACGGGGCGACCCGTGACGAGGCGAAAGCCTCGAACCACCGGTAGGTGGTTCCGAAATCCTCGTCCTTTAAGACGAGGAGGAAGTCAAGTACTGGACAGTAGCAGCCGCCGTTCCGACCGTTCCTCAGCTCTGTTGGGTGGCGTCGGAGTAGGCGCGGCGCACGTCGTCGCTGGTGATCACGGTCAGCTCGGTGGCGGTGGCCGACTCCCCCAGTTCCCGGGATACCCGCAGGTCACGGTGGGAACAGGCGCCCTCGTAGAGGGAACGGGCGAAACGGCCGTTGCCCAGTTCGTCGATCCACCCGGCCTCGCACACATGCGTGAAGATGCTGTGCAGATCCTCCCGGGCGACGTCGTCGAAGACGTCGCCGGTGCCCGCCGCCACGGTGTCGGCGATCTCGGAGAGCTCGTCGGCCGAGTAGGAGGGGAACCGCACCCGCACGTTGAACCGGGAGGCCAAGCCGGCGTTGGAGACCAGGAAACGGTCCATCTCGGTGGTGTAGCCCGCCAGCACCACCACGAGCCGGTCGCGGTCGTCCTCGGCGCGCTTGAGCAGGGTCTGGATGGCCTCGGCACCGAACGCGTCGCCGCCGCTGTAGCCGGGGTTGACCAGCGAATAGGCCTCGTCGACGAACAACACGCCACCCAGGGCCCTGTCGATGAGCCGGTTGGTCTTGACCGCCGTGGCTCCCAGGTGCTCACCCACCAGGTCGGCGCGTTGGGCCTCCACGACCTCGGCGCGGCCGAGCATCCCGAGCGCGGCGAAGACCCGGCCCAGGACGCGCGCGACGGTCGTCTTGCCCGTACCGGGAGGGCCGGTGAAGACCAGGTGACGCAGTGGCGGCTGGTGCGGCAGGCCCTGTTCCTCTCGCAGCCGGGCCACACGGAGCTGGGCGACCAGGGAACGCACCTGTTCCTTGACCGGCTCCAGACCGATCATGTCGTCGAGTTCGGCCATGGCCTCCTCCAACCCGGGCGCCTCACCGAAGCCGGGCAGACGGGAGGTGAGTTCGGTGTAGGCGGCCTCGACGTCGACCGAGCGCACGGTGACCAGGTCGTCGGCGCTGGGCCGGGGCACCGGTTCGTCGCCGCCCACCCCGGCGGTGACCACCCGCACGTCCCGTGCCTGGCAGCTCTTCTCCACCATGGAGCGGGCGAAGCGGCCGTTGCCGAGTTCGTCCACGGCCTGTCGTTGGACGGTCTGGTCGTAGCGGCGACGCAGGGTACGGGCGGCCTCGGTGTCCAGGGAGTCCCCGCGGGCGGTGACGAGGCGCTCGGAGATGCGGAACAACTCGTCGGCGCTGTAGCCGGGGAAGGTGATGCGCGTGGCGAAACGCGAGGCCAGACCCGGATTGGAGGCCAAGAACGCGTCCATTTCCTTGTCATAGCCGGCGAGCACGATCACCAGACCGTCCCGGTCGTCCTCCGCGCGTTTGAGGAGCGTCTGGACCGCCTCGTTGCCGAACCGGTCGGACTGACCGTCGCCTTCGTTGACCAGCGAATAGGCCTCGTCGATGAAGAGAACGCCGCCCATGGCGCCGTCGATGAGCTCGTTGGTCTTGATCGCGGTCGCGCCGAGGTACTCACCGACCAGGTCGGCGCGGTGGGCCTCCACCACACGAGAGGTGGGCAACAACCCGAAGGAGTGGAAGATGGTGGCGAGGGTGCGGGCGACGCTGGTCTTGCCGGTTCCGGGTGGCCCTGAGAAGACCAGGTGGCGCAGAGGCCGTTCGACGTTCAGCCCGGCGTCGGCGCGCAGGCGGGCGGCCTCGATGGAGGCGGCCAGGCCCCGCACCTGCTGTTTGACGGGGTCCAGGCCGATCATGTCCTCCAGTTCGGCCAGCGCCTGGTCGACCGGAACGGGTTCGTCGTCCTCCCCGGTGTCGCCCTTGGCGGCGCGTCGTCCGGAGGTGTCGGCCGCACGGCCGCGCAGTGACGGGGCCTGAGCGTTCGTTCCACCGGATCCGGTGGCCTTCCTCGCCCGGGTTCCGTCCTCGGCGCGTTTGCGGTCGTTCTCGCGGCTCTCCTTGATGACCTGGTTGGAGGCGAGCAGTCGCCACAGTAGACAGGCGCCCGCCGCGACGTAGAGCGCGGCGATCCCGGCCTCACCGGGGAAGGGTTCGACGACCATGCCGAACAGGGCCACGGAGAAACCGATGATGAGTCCCGCGGTCAGCGACAGCAGGCAGGTGTGCCAGACGGGGAACTCGCGGGCGCGGCCCGCGACCAGGGTCACCAGCAGGGGCAGTGGGAGGACGAAGAGGACCACGGGTCTGGCCGGCAAGGGGATCTGGAACAGGGGCACGGCTATGGCCAGCCACACCACTCCGACCAGCACGGTGAGGAACGCGTCGAGGGACCTCATCAACGCGCTGAAGGCGATGAGGGCCAAGACCGTACCGACCAGGACCGGGAACACCGGTACGCCCAGCACGAAGGCGACGACCACCGCCACCGTGACCAGGACCAGTGCCGCCACGAGACGGCGGCCCGGTGGTACACGGTGGTAGGCCGCGCGTAGGCGGTCCAACCCCGAGGGTGGCGCCGCCCGCGTCGCGGCGGGGCTCGTCTCGCGCGTCATCCGTGCCCCTTCCTGCGTGGGGGTCGCCTGGACGGCCCGGGGGTGGGCCGGAGGGTGTGGGCAAAGAACAGCCTTGCCCCATCGGGGGTCGGATGTCCAGTGCGGGACCGCGTGTCGTGGGCCGGTCGGTGGAGGTTCAGAACAGGGGCAGGGCGCCGTCCGAGACCGGTCGGATCACCCGCAGGTGACGCCAGCGGGGCAGGGCGTCCAGGTAGGACCAGCTCATCCGGTGCTGGGGGGTGGGTCCGGCTTCGGCGAGGGTGGCGCGGTGGACGGGTGAGGGGTAACCGGCGGCCTTCTCGAACCCGTAACCGGGGTGGTCCGCGGCCAGTTCGGCCATGAGCGCGTCCCGGTGGACCTTGGCGAGGATGGCGGCGGCGGCCACGCTGACGCAGGTCAGGTCGCCCTTGACCTGGGTTCGCACCCGCCAGGGTCGACCGATGAAGTCGTGCCTGCCGTCGAGGAGGACGGCGTCGGGTCGGGGGTCGAGGGCGTCCAGGGCCCGACGGCCCGCCCTGTGCAGGGCCGCGGTCATCCCGACCTGGTCGATCTCGGCGGGTGAGGACCAACCGAAGGCGTGGTCGGCGACCCAGGGTTCGATCTCGGCGGCCAGTTCCCGGCGGCGTTTGGGGGTGAGTCGCTTGGAGTCGGTGAGTCCGGCGGGCGGCTCGCCCTCTCCGGGGACGGCCGCGCACACCAGGAGCGGCCCGGCCCAGGCCCCACGTCCCACCTCGTCCATTCCGGCCACCACACGGGCACCCGCGGCGTGAAGCTCGTTCTCCACGTCCAGGGTGGGGGCGGGCGGGGGGCTGGGCTTTCGGGAAGTCGTCGGCACGCGTTCCACCTTAGGGCGTCCCACCTCCCGGTCCGTTTTCCGCGCCTCCGGGAGGAGCCGAAACCCCGCCGTCGTGGGTCGTCGGGGTTTTCCGGCGGGTTTTGCGCGACCCACCGGCCATGACAGTCGGTCATTAGTGGTCACCTTGGGTAGTTTCCGCTTGTCGCCACCGCCGGTCGCCCGGAAGGAATGGACATGCAACAGGGCAGGCCCCGATCCTCTCCCCCGCCTTGGGCCCGCGGACGCCTCTACGACGTCGCCGCCGCGGTGACCCGCGTGGGCGTGGGCTGGTTGTTCACCGAGTTCGGACTGTCGCTGCGCGGCCGGGAACACCTGGTCGCCGAACGCCTCTCCGATTCCGGACTCACCCCGCTCACCTTTTTCGCCCCACTCGTGCCCGCCCTGCTCGTGGCGTTCTCGGTCTCCTTCGCAGTGGGTCTGCTCACATGGTTGACCGGCCCCGCGCTCGCCCTCGCGGCCGTCGTCGGCACCCTCGGCGCGGGCACGGAGCACCTGTCCCCGTTCGACTCCTGGGGTGCGACCGCGCTGGTCACGGCGGTGTGCGTGCTCATGGCGATGTCCGGGGGACGATGGTCCTGGGACCATCTGGTCCTGGGTGCCGGAAGGTCCGCGCCTCGACCAGGCGCGGGAGGTACGACATCGACGGCGCGTGGGAAAGCTCCCGCGATTTCTCACCGACGCCCCGAACACGCCCCTCCACTGCTCTATCCTGTGGAGCAGGCCGCACTACGTCGGCCGTATCGAATGTGACGCGGCCCGTTCACGCCCCAGTGCCGTTACGCCCGCCGCGTCGCCATGACCAGGATTCGGTGGGGGGAACGCCATGTCCGCCTCAGCCTCCGGTCCGAACCCCGACGGGTCCGTGGCCAAGCTGATCGAGATCGCGGAGCAACAGACGCTGGGGCAACGCCTGATCGGTTGGGCCTCCCGACCGCCCGGTCGTCTCTACATCCCGGCCTGCGCCTTGGTCGGGCTCGTCCTGCTCTTCGAGGACAGCGTGCCCGCCGGGCACCTGCCCACGTTCATCATCGGCCTCGTCGGTGGCCTGCTGCTGGCCGGCATGGGCGCGCTGCGACTCGGTATCGCGCTCGCCGTCGCCCGTCCGATGATCCGCCGTTACCGGCTGCGTTGGGTGAGCGCCCCACTGATCGCGTTCGTGGCCATCGGCCTGGCCGTGGCCGACGTCCCCTTGCAGACCCGGGTGAGCGCCTCGACCGACCAGCTCCTGGAACTACGCGAGGACACCGGGGTGGCCACCGCGGTCTCCCGCAACGGCGAGTGGACCGGCATGTACCCACTGCGCAGCGTGTCCCAGGACGACGACGTCACCCACTACGCCATCGAGGGCGCCGGGCTCTTCCAGCCCGCCGGTCTGGCCCACAGCACCGAGGAGCTCCCCGTCGGGGTGTTCGTCCCCGGTCAGGGATCCCGGATCTACGAGCGTGTGTCCGATGACTGGTACGTGTGGGTCGACCACTGACCACGATCATCGCGGTGACGGCCCCGGGGACCACCCCGGGGCCGTTCTCTTACCCTCCTCTTTGCCGGTTCCTGTCCGCGTCCAACCGGACTCTCACCCGGGACCTGTAGGGATGGTGGTGCCCCCTGGGGAACCCCCTTCGGTTCTCCCTCGCCGCACTCACCCGAGGAGATGTCCATGCGCGAGTTCGTCCTCACCCTGCACCTACGGCTCCACGACTCCATCACCGCGTTGCGGCGCGCCCACGCCATCGGGGACGACGACCTGGCGACGTCACAGGCCGGTGAGATCGAAGACCTGGTGGAGATCGCAGCCCGACACGGAATCGACATCGCCGGCTACGCGGCCCTGTCCCCCGCGTCCTGAGCCGGAACGTCCTCGGGCCACACTCGAACGGCGAAGGGCCCCGCGGACGTGGCACTCGACCACGACCGCGGGGCCCTCACCTCTTCGGCGGGGACCGATCAGCGGCGACGCCCCTGCTTGCCGTACCCCTCACCGCGCTCGAACTGCTGACGCATCGCGGTGTCCTGCTGTTGCTGGTACTCCTCCGACATCTGCTGCTGGCGGGCGGCCGCCGCGGCCACCGCGCCCTGAGCCGAGTCCAACGCGTCCTGGGCACCGCCCGAGACCGCCGGCCGCCGACCCTGACCGCCGCCCATCACCTGCGGCAACAGCTGGGCGGTGAGCAGCGTCGACAACGTCGAGGAATCCCCCGAGCCGGCCTCGGTCTGCACCACGACCGGACGTGGGGCCCGCTCGGCCAGGACCGCGCCCACGTCCAGGCGACGACGGGCCAGCTCGTACTCCAGCACCGCCCGGTTGTCCCGGTAGGCGGTGGCCAGACGCTCCTGCGCCTTGGCCTCGTTCTCGGCCGCCACCAGGTCCGCGCGACCACGCGTCTCGATCTCGTACCGCACCCGCTGGGCCTCGGTCTCCTGCTCCTCCAGCATCTGCGCCACGTCCTTGCGCGCCTTGTTGAGGGAGGCGTTGACCTCGACGATCTTGGCGTCACGGGTCTTCTTGGACCGCTCGATGTCCATGAGCAGGGTGTCGATCCGACGCTTACGCGTGAGCTCCCACTCCTGCTCGTAGGCGACCAGTTCCTTGGCGACCCGCTCCCGGGTGGCCAGGTGCTGCTGGTACTGGCTGGGCAGCTGCACGTCCGGGATGTTGCAACCGGTGATGACCACGCCGTACTTGCGCAGCTGCTCGTTGAGCAGGCGACGCATGTCCTCCACGTTGGAACCGCGCAGGTCATAGGCGGACTCGGTGTTGACCAGCCGGCTGCGCTGACGGATGGCGTCCTGCACCGCGCTGGACAACACCAGGTCGAAGTTGCTCGCGCCGATGGTGGTGACGAACGCGTACGGCTCGTCGATGCGGAACTTCAGGAAGAACTCGATCGACTTCAGCGGCACGTTCTCCCTGGTGGGGCAGGCCAGGACCGGAGCCGTGTAGGGAATCTCGGTCCGGGTGTCCACCACGAAGTCCACGCGCGCCCACGGGTGCCACAGGTAGTGGCGGCCGGGGCCGATGTTCTTCGCGAAGGCGCCGTACTTGGTGAGGATGCCGGTGGTGCCCTCCTCGATCTCGACGATCGATCCACGCCACCACCACAGGATCGCGGCCGCGATGCTGAGCACACCGACCAGGAGGGTGGGTACGGCCAGCGCGCCGTAGATGCCGCCGCCGATACCACCCGCCACCGCGTGGATGGTCATGACCAGCGCCGACAGCAGCGCGAACAGACCGAACCACACCAGGACCATCCAGCGCAGACCACGGTTGTCGCGGGGGATGACGACCGGGACGATCGCGCCCTGGTCGCCACCGCGCAGCAGGCCGGCGAGGTCGCTCCATGAGGCGAGGGACTCCTTGATGTTGGAGCCGCCACCGGGGTTGAAGGACTCACTCATCTACTGACCTCCCGGGTTCTGACCGCCCTGCGACCACGGGGGCAACGGCGGGTCCTGCGGGTGCCGCGTCTGCTGGGGCGGCGGGGACTGGTGGTAGGGCGTACCGGAGGGCGGCGGAGCGTCGACCGGAGCCTGGGGCTCCGCGGTCTCGGGCGCAGCCTCCTCGGTGTTCGTCTCGGACAGACGATCACCGATCGCGTCCTCGCTCACCGACTGACGGATCTCCTCGACAAGGTCCTCACCCGGGTCCTCGGCGCCGTGTCCCCGACGCTCACCGGACTCGTCCTCGACGATCTCGTCGATCTCCTGCTGACGCTGGGCGATACGCCCGCGGATGTCACCCAGACGCCCCCGGATCTCCGCCATGTCCTCGGCGGAGAACAGGGCCGTGTCGGCCTGACCGATGATCTCCTGGGCGATGCGCAGGTAGTCGACGCTCGCGGCGTCCCCGGAACCGATGCGCAGGACCTGGGGCAGGCTGTCGGCGACCGACTCCAGCTTGTCCAGCAGGTTCTCCCGGAAACGGTAGTTGAGGATCTCCGGAGCCTCGGCAGCCGACACCGCGCGGATGTCCAGGGCCTGGGCCTGCAGGAGGGCGGCGTTGGCGTTGGCCTCGGATTCGGCCTCCACGAAACGCTGGTGGGCCAGGGAACGGGCCCGGTTGGTCTCGCGCTCCAAGGCGGTGTCCATCTGCGCCTGGTACTGGGCGATGTCGGCCTGGATCGCCGACAGCGTCTCGTTGAGGGTGGCGAGCTCCTTGTTCAGGTCACCCTCGTTCTGCTCCTTGCGCAGCTGCAGCTCGTACTCGAAGGTGTAGGCGTCCTTGGCCACCCGCACCATCTCCGGCGCCGCCAGGTCCATCCGGTACTCCTGGTTGGAGGGCTCGGCGTGGGTGATGTTGGCGCTGGTGAGAACGACGATGCCGCTGAACTGACGGTTCAGGGAGTCGAGGAGCCCCTGGGTGCTCTCGCCGACCATGTCGTAGATCGCCGAGGCCTCCTGCTCGTAGATGAGGCTTCGAGTGGTCTCGGAGATCGCGTTGTTGAGCTTCTCCTGGAAACCCGGGACCCCACCCAGGGTGTAGACGAAGTCGACCGCGTTCTCGATCTTGAACTGCACGAACAGGTCGATGGAGGCCTGGACGCCGCTCTTGGTGGGCGCGGAGCGGATGGGCGCGTTGAACGGGTACTCACGCCTGGTGTTGACGATGTAGGAGACGCGCTTCCACGGGTTGAACAGGGTGACGCGACCCGGCTGGAAGAGGTTCTCCATCTTCCCGAAGCGGGTGACGATGGCCTGGCAGCCCTCGGGCACCATCACCATGCCCTGACGCCACCACATGAACGCGCTGATCGCGATGGTGACCAGCCAGTAGTGGAGGCCGAAGAACGGGTGCAGGAGCGGGTTGGCGTCGGTCATCACCGCGCCGGGCACCACGAACACGACCGTGCCGACCACACCGAGGATCACCAGGATGATGGCGGGCAGCATCGTGACGAAGGTGCGTCCGCGAGGGATCACCATGGGGCAGATGACGTGGACGGGACCGCTGCGGCCCCGCTCGTAGTAGCTGCGGTTGAGGGCCTCGCCCGCCGTGTTCAGCGAGGTGGTCTTCTGCTCGATGCGGGTGTCGACGGAAGCGCCCTGTTCGCGCGCGGCCACGAAGTCACGGGGGTCGAGCCCGTCCTCCGAGCCCTGCCCGGAACCCCGGTCGCCCTGACCTGACCCCTGGCCCATCGCTTGTTGGGCCGCGTCGGAGACGGCCTGACGCGGATCCGCCCCTTGGGCCACCGCACCGGCCGCACCGCGCACTGTCTGCGCGAACGACATAGGCAAGTACTCCATTCTGGAACTTGAGGGAACTAACGCCTTCGACGCGGCGTACGCCGCCTTGGTTCCAGTTGGGAGCGGGTTTCGCGCACAGGGAAGGGATAGTGGACAGAACACAAGGGTGCCACGACCCACAACCGAAACACAGTGCCCGTGGCCAGAGCGTGATGAGCCCTCCACCTGGTCATTACGGGCGTGCCGCCGAACGGCCACCTCCGGGCGAGGGCTAACGTCGGGGAGTAACGGACCACCCTACGAAAGAGGACCACGATGACCGCAGTGCCCAGCGCCGCCCTGACCACCGCCGGACTGATCGGTGGTTACTCGGTGGCCCGCGCCACCGGCAACCGCCCCCTCGGCGGAGCCGTCCTGGCCGTGTTCGGCGCCGCGGCCTTCGAGACCTGGCGCCGCCGCTCCGGACCGGGCACCGCCGTCGCGCTCACCGGAGTGTACGTGGGGGCCTTCGGCCTCTCCCACCCGCTGGCCAAGAAGATCGGTGCCTGGCCGGCCGTGCTGAGCGTGACCGCGGCGACCGCCGCCGTCGCGGTGGCGGCGAACGACCGCGCCGAGGGCTGACGATCGACGGCGACCTACTCTCCGTCAACTACCCATGGCTGAAGCCACGGGCTTGCGGGTAGGCGCCCACCTGGTGGATGGATCCGACCTCCCGCGTCCGACACACCTCCTATGTGGAGGGTGTGGGGGCGGTTGACCGGCGCCCCGCAGCCCACGCCACCTGGCCTCGGTGGGCGAGGTTGCGTGCAGCGTTCACATCGGCGTGCAGCACCACACCGCACTGACGGCACACGAACCGGTTCCGTGAGGGCCGGTTGCGTCTGCTGGTGTGGTCGCACTCCGAGCAGGTCTGGGAGGTGTAGGCCGGATCCACGATCAGGACCGGCACCCCCATCCTGCGGGCCTTATAGGCGATGAAGTTCCGCAGTTGGGCGAAACTCCATGAATGCAACGCGGCGCGTTGTTGTTTGGCCTGCCGTACCCGGCCACGGATGCCCCGAAGGTCTTCAAGGACGATGCCGTGATCGGTGCGTTCGGCCCGCTCCACGATGCGTTTGGAAATCCGATGGTTCATATCCCGCGCCCGGCGTGCCTCCCGGCGGCGCAGGCGCTTCAAGACGCGTTTGGCGCTCTTGGTGTTCTTGGCCTGGAGTTTGGCGCGGAGACGGTTCTGCCGGCGCCGGTATCGGTTCAGGTGGCGTCCGGCGGAGCGGTCCCCGGTGGAGGTGGTGGCGATCTCCACGATCCCCAGATCCACCCCCACGAACCCGGCAGGATCCGGGTTCTCCACCCGTTCGGGCACCTCACAGGTAGCGGACAGATACCACTGCCCGTCCTGGCGGAGCAGATCGCTCTCACCCTGGCGATACTCGGCCAGGAGTTTGAGCTGTTCGGGGGAGGTGACAAAACCCAGGTTCTTCATCCGCCCGCCCACGGTCCAGATCGAGACGGTGCGCGCGTCCATCTGCCAGGACAGACACCGATCATCGAAGGGTTGGGCCGCATTAGTGCGGAAACAGATCGGGGTGGACTCGATCCGTGTCCGCCTCGCGGAACCCTTCCGGCCCAGGTTCCCGGCTTTCAGGTTCACCTGCCGGGTGGTGTAGGCGTCCGCGACCTTGCCCAGGACCCGCACCGTGGGCTGCGCCGATAGACCGAACCTGGTTTTCAGCTCGTGGTAGACGGCCCTTTGCAGGGCGTACTTGTTCGTCGCTCCGGTGGCCTGAGCGATGCGGGAGGCGTGGTCGGCCGCCGTGTTACAGGCGTGCAGGGTCGTCTCAAGCACCTGCGCCTGTTCTGGCGAAGGCAGCAGCTTGACCCGCACCACCAGCTTCATGGTCCAATACGCTAACCACCCCCGGCCCGGCCATGGGGCCGGATCAGAGAACTTCTCCGCCTTTTTCCGGTCTTCGATGGCCGGGAAGGGTGTGCGGGGTGTTTCCTCCCGGCCCTGAAGGACCGGGCTTCCACACCCAAAAATCAGGTGACCACTTGCGGTTCAGCTTCTCCACGACGATGAGGTTCCCGGCGGGAAAGCGGAACGAGGGCCTTCACCGGTACTTGGCCCGCCACCGCACCTTGAAGGTGCCCTTCTCGGCGCAGGCCCGGTCCAGGTCCTTCAACGTCCGCTGGAGCACATGCGAGGGGGCGGCCTTGAGCCAGGGCTCTTCGGCCTTGGCCTCGGCGAGCTGTCCGGCTTACAGGTGGTAGCCGCAGAACCCACCTTGTCGGCCGCGGGTGTGGCGGTCCACGTACTGGCGGCGCTGGTCCAAAGCGGTGTTCCACACCGCCCGACACAGGTCACCGAACTCGGTACACATCGCAGTCTGCTCATCGGTCAGCGCAAGCCGATAACGACGGCCCGACAACACCGTGGAACACCCCCTTCCCGCTCAGCGGTTCTCCTGGTCCCCCAGGTCACGCTCGATGAGCTCCCAACAGGGCACTCCGACAGTGGCCACGAAGCAGCCGTGCGTCCACCGGGCCGGTAGGCGAGACTTGCGGGTGCCCGACATCCCTCACACACGATCTCCTTCAGCCCTTCCTCGGCACAGCCCCCGGTACGCGGTAGCGGTGCGGGGGTGCCAGAGCATGTGGAGGGCTCGGTGGAAAATCAACATGGGGGGACCACCTTCCGCTGCGGTGCGTGCCGAAGGGTTACCCCGGGTCCCGCACCGACAACCATAGGTATGGACCGGCCCGCCCGCCCCACGGTCAGACGCGAACGACCACCACCCGCTCGCCGCGAGGGCGTTCGGGCTCCTCGACCAGTGTCTCCAGGTCCTGCGGATCACTGGTCAGCAGCACCACCGGACGTGGTTGCCGCAACGCCGTGACCGCCACGACCGAGTCGATCGCGCAGC
Organism: Nocardiopsis sp. NPDC006832; assembly: GCF_040635885.1. Lineage (NCBI taxonomy): Bacteria > Bacillati > Actinomycetota > Actinomycetes > Streptosporangiales > Nocardiopsidaceae > Nocardiopsis > Nocardiopsis sp. NPDC006832. The sequence goes on from NZ_JBEYLC010000062.1 coordinate 28,114, forward strand.
GGTGGCCGGTCAGGCCCGTTGCGCCGAGGAGTTCTCCCGACTCCCTCCCCACCTCGGGGGAGACCGGCATCACCTCGATCCTTGAGAGGACCTGGTGCACAGACGCATCCCGTGGGCCTCCCCGCAGGACCTCCGTGAGGGTAATGGCGCTGGTGACCACACGTGCGCCCCTACGTTGTGCCACCTCCAAGTGACCGCGGGCCCTCTTGTCGCCCATGGCGATCTTGGACAACCCTTCGCTGTGGAGGACCAGCGTTCCGTTTCCCGTCACTCGGCGTCCGGCCACGCCGCCTCCGCCTCCGTCACCAGGTCTTCCGGTACCTCGCCGTGCTCCTCTTCGAGTAGTTCGATCAGCTCCGCCAGGAGATCGGCTTCCAGGCGACTCGCGACCGCTTCGGAGACATATCGACTGAACTCTCCCCGACCCACCCGTCGCCGGACCGCCGTGCTGAGGTTCTCCGGCATGGAGACGCTGATCTTGCGTGCGCGCTCACTCGGCTCGGCGGTGTCATCGGAGAGTTCGGGCGCCGACTTGCCGAGCCCATGAACCGCCGCGACGAGGGCGGCGCGTTCCGACGGCGAGAGTTTCCGCACTGCTCTCACAGTGTCCAATGCCTGCGAAACAAGCCTCCGAGGCTCATCCTCCGGAGTATCGCGTCCAGTTTCCATCAGTTCGACTCCCATACGAGCGATGCTACCGCCGGTGGTAAGTTCCTGCCCGGTGAACGGGAGACCACACCACCGACGTCTGTTCTTCCACGAACGCGAAAGGGGGAGACGGTCGGACCGTCTCCCCCTCCATGCGCGTTGGATCAGCTGCAGCCGCTGGTGGCACCGCAGCCCTCACAGGCGTAGCAGCTGCCCGAGGGGCGCATCTTCGTCCCACAGGTGATGCACAGCGGGGCGTCGGCCATGAACCCCTCCCCTACCGGACGCGGGGCCGCCGGGGTCTCGGATCGCTCCTCGGCCAGGTTGGACGGCGCGGCGGACTGGGCGTAGGACTCCACCTGGGTGGCGACCTGCGTCGGGTCCTCCCCGTTCAGCTGCGCCTCGCGCTCGGAGGCCGACAGCACGCCCAGGGCGGCCCGCTCCTCGTAGGGCAGGTGATCCAGGGCCAGGCGGCGGAAGATGTAGTCCACCACCGACTGCGCCATACGGATGTCCGGGTCGTCGGTCATGCCGGCCGGGTCGAAGCGCATGTTGGTGAACTTCTCCACGTAGGTCTCCAACGGGACCCCGTACTGCAGGGCGATGGAGATCGCGATGGAGAAGGCGTCCATCACCCCGGCCAGGGTCGAACCCTGCTTGCCGAGCTTGAGGAAGACCTCACCGAGTCCGTCGTCCGGGTAGGAGCCGGCGGTGATGTAGCCCTCGGCGCCACCCACGGAGAACGAGGTGGTCTCGCTGGGCCGCTTCTTGGGCAGGCGACGGCGCACCGGTCGGGGCGTCTCGGTCACCTCGGCCTTCTCCGGCGCGGTCTTCTCCTCGCTCTTGCCGGTGGACAGCGGCTGGCCGACCTTACAGTTGTCGCGGTACACCGCGAGAGCCTTGAGGCCCGACCGCCAACCCTCGTAGTAGATGTGCTCGAAGTCGGCGACCGTGGCCCCCTCGGGCACGTTCACCGTCTTGGAGATGGCACCGGACAGGAACGGCTGCACCGAGGCCATCATGCGCACGTGGCCCATGGGCTCGATGTAGCGGTGACCCATGGCGCAGTCGAACACCTCGTAGTGCTCGGGGCGCAGCGAGGGCGCGTCCACGACGTGGCCGTTCTCGGCGACGAACTCGACGATCGCCTCGCTCTGCTCCGCCTGGTAGCCCAGGTTCCTCAGCGCCCTCGGGATCGCCTGGTTGACGATCCGCATGGAACCGCCGCCGACCAGCTTCTTGTACTTGACCAGCGAGAAGTCCGGCTCGATGCCCGTGGTGTCACAATCCATCATGAAACTGATGGTTCCGGTGGGCGCGAGCAACGAGGCCTGGGCGTTGCGCCAGCCGTTGCGCTCGCCGAGCTTGAGGCACTCGGCCCACTGGGCGGTCGCCGCGGTGTGGATGGGCTCTTCGAGGGCGCCCACGGTGCGCAGGTCGTCATTGGCGGCGGCGTGCTTGCGCATGACCCGCTTGTGGGCCTGCTCGTTGCGCTTGTAGCCGTCGTAGGCGCCCACCACACCGGCCATCTCGGCGCTACGGCGGTAGGCCGCGCCGGTCATCAGCGAGGTGATCGCCGCGGCCACCGCGCGACCACCGTCGGAGTCGTAGGCGTGCCCGGTCGCCATGAGCAGCGCGCCCAGGTTGGCGTAGCCGATGCCCAGCTGACGGTAGGCGCGGGTGGTCTCACCGATCTTCTCCGTGGGGAAGTCGGCGAAGGTGATGGAGATGTCCATCGCCGTGATGACCAGTTCGGTGAGCCCGGTGAAGCCCTCCACGTCGAAGGAGTCGTCCTCGCGCAGGAACTTCAGCAGGTTGATCGACGCGAGGTTGCATGAGGAGTCGTCCAGGGACAAATACTCGGAACAGTTGGCCACGACAGTGCCACCGACGATATAGGAGTGGTTACGCGGCTCGGTGAGGTTGTAGGTCGTCTCGAACCCTCGGGACTCGCGTGAGACCAGGCGGATCGTCGTCTGCGTGTTGTAGGTCCGGCGATGGTCGAGTGCGCTGCCGAGCTTCGCGGTCTTGCTATCCAGAGAAAAACCGATCAGGGCGGCGTAGTCCCGCATGGAAGCGGAAGAGATGCGCAGGTCGTAGAACGGCCCCTCGCTACCATAGGTGACGGTCGTGCCATCCTTGCGCGTGTAGGTGAACGTATCCCTCTTCGCCTGGGAGACCTGGTAGACACGGCTCGCGATTTCGAACGGCGCCAAAAGCTCCTGTACGTCCTGGAGCAACCTTTCGGAGCGGCTGCCCAGACCGACGTAGCGAGTGCCGTTCACCTTCTGATCCACGGCGCATCCGTCCGCGTCGAACAACCCTTGGAGGAAACCCAACACGGTCTCTTCGGAGACCTCGAACATCACGGGCGGCACTGTCTTGTCGGCGGCGTGCGCACCCATTCCGAGAGCTCGGACGAACGCGACCATCGCCCTCCGAGTGACCCTGAGCTGTTGCGTACCGTTGGGTTGGGCACTCGGCTTACTCCGATGCCCTGTGAGACGTTCGATCAGGGCCTGGTGTCGAGGCAGGATTTCGGTTTGTTCCTCAGCCGTCCCGTAGATGGTGACGACTTTGGCGTCATCGATCGAACCGTCGCCGACCAACCACCCCAGGTAGTGAGCCAGGTCCGGGTCCTCGTCCCACTTGGTCGGCAGGTTCAGCTCCCGAACACCGGTTCGGCTCGCGGCCTTCCGAGCCGCTTCGAGGGCGTCTTCCGGGATCTCCTGGATCGGATTCGACCGAGGAGCGTACTGGAAGGAACGAACAATCCGGTCCTGCTCCGTCAATTCCTCGGCGTGCGCCCAGCCGCGATTACGCGTCCACACCCGGTGCCCCGGGGTGCAACGCAAGACGGAACCATCCGAGAACCGGAGTTCGAGGACCTCGTTGGTGCCAGTGACCATGTACTGCGTGGGGACGATGGCTACCACCGCGTCCCGAGGATTCGCCTCCGCCGTGACGTCGTTCGTGTAGACGGCGAAGGTCTCACCCTGTGCCGCCCTCCGGACAAGGTCGCCGATGGGGACGTGTCCTCGGTCGGTCAGCACCTTCTGATCAGCGGGGAAACACGGGTTGCTCGCGCTGATCCGTCCGGTCTCGGGGTTGGTGTGCCAGTCCTGGATGGTGCCGTCGTACTGGATGCCGGGGTCGGCGCACTCCCAGGCCGCGCGGGCCATGCGGTGGAACAGGTCCTTGGCGTCGACCGTGGCGACGACCTCGCCGGTGGTGCGGGAGGTCAGCCCGAACTCGGAACCGGACTCCACGGCGCGCATGAAGGCGTCGGAGACCCGCACCGAGTTGTTGGCGTTCTGGTACTGGACGCTGAACATGTCGTCGCCGCCCAGGTCCACGTCGAACCCGGCGTCGCGCAGGGCACGGATCTTGTGCTCCTCGCGCGCCTTGGTCTCGACGAACTCCTCGATGTCGGGGTGGTCGACGTCCAGCACGACCATCTTGGCGGCCCGACGGGTCGCGCCGCCGGATTTGATGGTTCCGGCCGAGGCGTCGGCACCGCGCATGAAGGAGACCGGTCCGGAGGCGGTGCCACCGGAGGAGAGGAGCTCCTTGCTGGAGCGGATGCGGGACAGGTTCACACCCGCGCCGGAGCCGCCCTTGAAGATGATCCCCTCCTCCTTGTACCAGTCGAGGATCGACTCCATCGTGTCGTCGACCGACAAGATGAAACACGCTGAGACCTGCTGGGAGGAGGTGGTCCCGACGTTGAACCACACCGGGGAGTTGAAGCTGAAGTACTGGTTGGCGAGGGCGTGCTTGAGCTCGTG
>NZ_JBEYLC010000063.1:0-32392 GCF_040635885.1 Nocardiopsis sp. NPDC006832
CTCGTCCAGGACGACCGTCTTGAACGCGGTGTTCTCGCCTTCTCGGCCCAGGTCCTGGGCGGTGAGGAACTTGCCGGCGCGGTGGCCGTCGTCGGTCTCCTCCAGACGCACCAGGAACGGCAGGTCGGTGTAGCGACGCACGTAGTCGTCGAAATAGGGGGTGGTGCGCTCCACGAAGAACTCGCGCAGCACCACGTGTCCCATGGCCATGGCCAGGGCGCCGTCGCTGCCGGGCCGTGCGGCCAGCCACTCGTCGGCGAACTTGGTGTTGTCGGCGTAGTCAGGGGAGACCACGACGACCTTCTGACCCCGGTAGCGGGCCTCGGCCATCCAGTGGGCGTCCGGGGTGCGGGTGACGGGGACGTTGGAGCCCCACATGATGAGGTAGCCGGCGTTCCACCAGTCACCGGACTCGGGCACGTCGGTCTGGTCGCCGAACACCTGCGGGGAGGCGACGGGAAGGTCGGCGTAGAAGTCGTAGAACGAGAGCATCGAGCCGCCGATGAGCCCGTAGAAGCGGGAGCCGATCGCCTGGGAGACCATCGACATCGCGGGGATCGGGGAGAAACCGGCGACCCGGTCGGGGCCGTGTTCGGCGACGGTGTGCACGTGGGCGGCGGCCGCGATCTCCAGGGCCTCCTCCCAGCTCGCGCGCACGAGTCCGCCCTTGCCGCGGGCGCGCTTGTAGCGGGCGGCGCGTTCGGGGTCGTCGACGATGTCGGCCCAGGCCAGGACCGGGTCGCCGAGGCGTTCGCGGGCCTCGCGGTACATCTCCAGCAGCACACCGCGCACGTACGGGTAGCGCACGCGGGTGGGCGAGTAGGTGTACCAGGAGAAGGCGGCGCCGCGAGGGCAGCCTCGGGGTTCGTACTCGGGGCTGTCCGGGCCCACCGACGGGTAGTCGGTCTGTTGTCCCTCCCAGGTGATGATCCCGTCCTTGACGTAGACCTTCCAGGAACAGGATCCGGTGCAGTTCACCCCGTGGGTGGAGCGCACCACCTTGTCGTGGCTCCAGCGGTCTCGGTAGAAGACGTCGGCGTCTCGGCCGCCGACGCGGTGGACGGTACGAAGGTCCTCGGACACCTCTTGTGGGCGAAGGAATCTGCGGGTGCGCAGAAGTGCGTCGGAGACCGGACCGTCCATACCGGGCGCGGGCCCGGTTTCGGAGTTTTCGCGCGGATCGTAGCGGGTCACTACTGAGGTCCTCTCTCCTTCGACGACCGCCTGCGGCCGTCTCGGTGACCTGTTGCCCTTCCCACCCCACCAGTGGACGTGGCAGTCGGACCAAAGTCGTGAGTCCGGGATCGTCCCGCGAAGGTCTGTACTGGTGGTGGGCCTTAAGTCCCCCCGGGTCGCACGTGCATCCGCACGTCCACACGCTTTTTCACCACCTGCGTTGTATTTACAATCGGGACCGTGTAAACACAAGGTGTGAACGACCACGGGAACCAAGGGCGAACGTCCGCCACCACGGGGATCGACCCCGGCGAGCATCGGGTCCTGGCCGACCCCAGCCGGGTCGCCGTCCTGCAGACACTGCGCCGGTCCGACCATCCGATGGACGTCCGCGAGATCGCCGAGGTGGTCGGGCTGCACACCAACACCGTGCGCTCACATCTGTCGTTACTGACCGACCGGAGTCTGGTCCGAGCCGCCCCCGAGGAGCGTGATCGGCCCGGGCGCCCGCGCACCCTGTACACCCCGGCCGACGACGATGAACAGCGCGACTACCGGATGCTCGCCGAGGCCTTGGTGGCCCACCTGTCCGCCATCGAGGGCGATCAGAGCGAGGCCGCCGTACGGGCCGGGCAGGGCCAGGGGGAACGGCTGGTCGACTCCAGGGGGCCGCGCCCACCCGTGGACGCCGACACCGCCCGTGCCGCGGTGACCGACCTCCTGCGCGAGACCGGGTTCCGCCCTCGCCCCTCCCCCGATGGCACCCACATCGACCTGCGTCATTGCCCCTTCCGTGAGCTGGCCGAGGCCGCCCCGGACGTGGTCTGCGGCGTCCACCTGGGCATGATCCGCGGCGCCCTGGAACGCATGCGCGCGCCCGTGGAGGCCGTACGGTTGCGCCCCTTCGCCACCCCGGGACACTGCGTGGCCGAACTACGCGAAACGGAGGTGGAGGACCCTCCCGGGAGCTGAACCGCGCTCCCCGACGTCTCTCGCGCTCCAACAAACGGCCCCTTTTCCGTGCCACCGGGAGCTCATCGCCCACCGTGCCCCGGAGCACACGCCCCTTGGGCCGGAACCGGCCGGCCGCGCACGCGGTCGTCCCCTGTTCGGAAACGGAGCCGTCATGCCCGCCACGTTCGTGCGTATCGAACGCCCCGACCGACCACCGCCGCTGCCACGGCAGGTGTCCTGGCACGCCCGCGCCAACGTGATCGCCCTGGTCTGGGCGTTGCTCGCGGTGTGCGCCGCCGCGGCCGTCGGCCCGCTCGGTCTGCCCTCCTGGTTACCGGTGCACCTGCTCCTGCTCGGAACGGTCACCAACGCGATCGTCACCTGGACCGAGCACTTCACGGTCGCGTTGCTGCGCCTGCCCGCGACCTCGGACCGCTATCAGGCCGCCCGGCTGACCGTGCTCAACACCGGCGTCGTGGTCCTGGTGGTCGGAGCGACCTCCGTCCCGATCCCCTTCGCGGTGGTCGGAGCGGTGGCCGTGCTGGGCGTGGTCGTGGTGCACACCCTGGCCCTGGCACGCGCCTGCCGAAGTGCGTTGGGCGGAAGGTTCGCCCACATCGGCGCCTGGTACACGGCGGCCGGCGTCTCGTTCGTGCTGGGGGCCGTGCTCGGCACGATGATGCTGTTCGACGCCGCCGGTCCCGAGGTCCGGCAACGGTCGTTGGCGGCGCACGTCCACCTCAACCTGTGGGGCTGGGTCGGTCTGGCGGTGATCGGCAGCCTGTTCACGCTGTGGCCGACCATCCTGCGCACCCGCGTCGTGGAGGGCGCGGGCACCGTGGCCCGCCGCGCCCTGGTCCCCGTCCTGGTGGGGTTGGTGGCGAGTGCCGTCGGGCTCGCCGCCGGCATGCGCTGGGGGGCCCTGACCGGGATCGTGGTGTACGCGGCCGGGGTCCTGGTCTGCCTGGTCCCCTTGGTGCGCACCGCGCTGCGCAAACGGCCGACGGGGGCCGCGGCCTGGTCGGTCGCCGCCTCCCTGGTCTGGTTGCTCGCCGCGCTGGCGGTGGACGTCCACACCCTGGCCGTGCACGCCCCGCACGAGGTGCACACCGTCCTACAGCCGCTCCTTCCGCTGTTCCTCGTGGGCTTCGCCGGCCAGGTCCTATTGGGGTCCCTGACCTACCTGCTTCCCGTGGTCTTGGGCGGCGGTCCCCGCGCGGTCAAGGCCAACACCGCACTGCTGGGTCGGGGGTGGCCGGTCCGCCTGGCCGCGCTCAACCTCGGCCTGCCGCCGACCCTGTTCCCGGGGCCGTGGGGCACCGCGGCGTGGGCACTGGTGCTCGCGTCCGCGGCGACCTTCGTGCTGCTCGCCGGGGTGGCCGTCCTGCGCGCCTGGGAGGTGACCGCCTCCCCCGGGCTGGTGGGAACCGGGTTGGGCGCCGCGCTGACCGCGCTGGCGCTGGTGTTCGCCCTCGGTGTGCCCACCGACGAGGAATCCGCCGTCACCCCCACCGGTCGGACGAGCACCGTGGACGTGGCGCTCGGGGACATGGTGGTCGAACCGGGCACCATCACCGTCGACCCGGGCGACGTACTGGTGTTGGAGGTGACCAACGAGGACGCCCAACCGCACGATTTGCGCATGGAGAACGGAACGCGCACCCCCGTGCTCGCGCCCGGGGAGAGCGCCACCCTGGAGGTGGGGGTGGTGGACGGTCCGTTGCGAGGGTGGTGCTCGGTGATGGGACACCGCGCCTCGGGCATGGAGATGACGGTGACCACCACCGGCGACGACCTTCCCGTCGCCGAACACGGTGAGCACTCCATGGGGGCCACCGGTGCGCCGCTCGACCTGTCCGGAGAGTTCAGCCAGGGTTGGGAACCCATCGACGCCGAGCTGGACCCGTCCCCCGACACCGACGAGCACGAGGTCGAGATCCGGGTGGGCGAGAGCGAACAGGAGGTCGCGCCCGGTGTTCGGCGCCCGGTGTGGACCTTCGGCGACACCGCGCCCGGGCCCGTCCTGCGCGGGAAGGTCGGTGACGTCTTCGTCGTCACCCTGGTCAACGACGGCACGATGGGACACAGCATCGACTTCCACGCCGGTTCGTTGGCCCCGGACGAACCCATGCGCACCATCGCCCCGGGCGAGGAGCTCACCTACCGGTTCACCGCCGACAAGGCGGGGGCGTGGCTGTACCACTGCTCGACCGCGCCGATGAGCCACCACCTGGCCAACGGCATGTACGGGGCGGTGATCATCGACCCGCCCGACCTGGCCGAGGTCGACCGCGAGTACGTGCTGGTCCAGGGCGAGCTGTACCCGGGCGAGCCCGGCGACGCCGAGCAGACCGAGCGCATCCGTACCGGACAACCCCAGGGGTGGATGTTCAACGGTGCCGCCATGGGCTACGACCACGCGCCGTTGGTGGCGCGGGTCGACGAACGTGTGCGTGTGTGGGTGGTGACCGCCGGCCCGTTGGACGGCACCTCCTTCCACGTGGTCGGGGCGCGCTTCGACACCGTCTACAAGGAAGGCGCTTACCTGCTGCGCCCCGACGACGACGGTGGCTCCCAGACACTCGATCTGGGCACGGCCCAGGGTGGCTTCGTCGAGACGACCTTCCCCGAGGCGGGGCACTACCCCTTCGTCGACCACGATCTGCGCCACGCCGAGGGCGGCGCGCACGGACACTTCGAGGTGGAGGAACCCTGATGGAGGAAGCGGTCTGGGCAGGGGTGCGTTTCCTGCACGTGCTCTCGGCGATGTTGTGGGTGGGCGGACAGCTCACCGTTTCCCTGGTGGTCATGCCGCTGACCCGACGGACCCTGGAAGGCGAACGTCGCACCACGGTGCTCACCGCCATCGGAAAGCGCTTCGGGACCCTCACTGCGGGGTTCTTCCTACCGGTCCAGCTGGGCACGGGGATCACCCTGGCCTGGGGAGCCGGGGTGACCTGGGCCTCCCTGCTCGAACCCGGATACGGCCGGGTGCTGGCGGCGAAGTTGGCGTTGTTCTGCGTGGTGATGGTCGCGGCGACGCTGCACGGCGCGACCACCCGCACCAGGCCGCGCCTGGCCCGGACCATGGCGATGACGAGCCTGGTGACCTCGGTCGGCGTGGTCCTGCTGGCCACCCTGCTACCGAGGATCTGACCGGGTAGAGCCCCGGCCCGGTCCGGGTCGGGGCCTCCGAGCGTGCGGCGGGCGGTGCGGACCGGACGTTGAGGATCACGGCCGGTCCCCGCGCGTGGAGGTCCTACTCGTCGTCGGTGGAGGCCACCGCGTGGACGACCACGTAGCCACCGGATTGCGGCTCCGGCACCTTCTCGTCCAGTCGGACGGCCTCATCGGACCGCAGGGTCTCCAACAGACGCTCGACGTCGTCCTCCTGGCCGCGTAGCCGGAGTTTGACCCTGGACATGGTCCCCTCGATTCCCGAAGTGATGCGTGGACGGTGGGTGTGGCGGGCGCGGATCCGCGCCCGTCACACCAGTGTAGAAAACAACCTACCCAAGAGATAGGAAAATCGCCCGCTCCGGCGTGTGTTCGGAAGGGGTCAGGCCGCGACCGGTGTCGCGTCGAGTGCGGCCAGGGGGTCTTCGGACAGCAGCGACTCGGGCAGGCCGCTCTCCCTGCTCAGGGCACGGAGCAGGCCGCTTCTGGTCGAATAACCCGAGACCCGGGCCGCCTCGGGCAGACCGTGGCCGGCCCTGAGCCGTTCGATCGCCGTGTTCAACCGCGCCCGGGTGCGCCATCGGGTGTAGACGAGCCCGGTCTGCTCGACGAAGAGGCGTTGGACGTGACGGACGCTGGTGTGGTGGCGTCGGGCGAGCTCCTCCAGGGTGGCCTCGGAGCGGGCGGTCTCGCGCGCGAGGGCCCTGGCCACCGGATGTTCGGGCAGCGTGACGGGAAAGCGCGGCCGCGACAGCCCGCCCAGGACGGCATCGAGGGCGTCCCGGAAGGGGCGTACCTGGTCTGCGGTGGCCGGCGCCGCCCCCAGCACGGTCATGATGACCCGGGTGAGTTCGGGGACCACCCCGAGTCGATGCACCCGCTGTGGGGGCGAGGTGCCCGGGGAGAGCAGCGGCCCCAGGGCCATCCCGCCCTCTTCCAACCGCATCGAGTGGGGCACGTGCGGGGCCAGCCAGAGGTTGTGCCGGGCCCGCAGGGTGATCGATTCTCCGGCCACGACCAGTTCGGCCGCTCCGGCGACCACGTGGATCAGGTGCGGCACCTCGTGTTCGTGGGTGTCGTGTCCCAGGAACCGGATCGTGTTCTCGGGCACGACCCGGCAGAGCTGTTTCGGCGTCATCACGGCTCCAGAACATGTCATCTCGGGCGAGCACCGATGTCACCTGGGGCGCGCCCACCGGCACCAGGGATATTAGCCTAGGCTTACCTTATCTTTCCTGTCGGCCCCCCGTCTCCCCTACCCTGTCCAGAACGAGGCCCCATGCGATCCCTCCGAGTCCCCCTTGTGCCCCTCATGTCCCTGCTCACGGTCGGATCCTTGGCCCTGAGCGCCTGCGGGGCCGGCGAAAGCACCACCGAGGCCGAGGAGGCCACCGGATCCGAAACCCGGGTCGTGGAGACCGGGCAGGGCGAGGTGAGTGTTCCAGGCGCCCCCGAGCGGGTGGTGGTCCTCAACCACGCCCTGGCCGGTTACCTCTACCACCTCGACGTTCCGGTGGTCGGGGTCATCCCCGAGACCGCCGACACCGAAGGAGCGTTCTCCGAGCACTGGGCCCAAGCCGCCGAGGAGGACGGCACCGAGATCCTGCCGTGGAGCGCGGACGGGTTCGACCTCGAAGCGATCCTGGGCCTGGAACCCGACCTCATCATCGCGGGCGGTCTCGGCTTCCCGCACTTCCAGGCGGTGGAGGCCTACGACCGGCTCGGTGAGATCGCGCCGACCGTCATCGTCGACGACACCCGCACCACCTGGCAGGACCAGTTCTCCTTCCTGGCCGAGGAGGTCTTCGAAAGCCCCGAGCGCTACGAGGAACTCGCCGCGACCTACGACGAACGGGTGGAGGAGGTCGCGGCGGCCATCACCGTCCCACCGAACCCGGCGACCTTCCTGACGGTGACCGCCGACCAGACCCCCTACGTGCTCATCGAGGACATGGGGCTGCCCGAGACGTTCGCGCGCCTGGGCTTCGAGACCGACACCCTGTTCACCGAGAACGACTTCGAGCCCTACACCGCCGGCGGTGACATGTTCGAGATCTCCAGCGAACAGGTCGGTCGGATCGTCGACGCCCCCACCGTCTTCATCATCGGTTTCCACGGTGACACCGCCGACGTGGAGAGCCTGTCGGAGTCGTCGGTCTACGCGGCGCTGCCCGCGTTCGAGGAGGGCAACGCCTACGACCTGCCCCACTGGGGCCTGCGCGGCGACTACGACGAGGAACTCGCGCTGTTGGACATCGTCGAGGAACAGTTCTCCTAGGAAGCCCCCATCACGTGCGTTCCCTCTTGAAGAACCGCGGGGAGGAACGGAACCCGCACGGGTCCACCGCCACACCGGACGAGTCCCACCGCCGAGGAATCGGCGCCCGTCCGGTGTGGCTGCTCCTGTGCCTGATCCTTCTCGCCCTGTCCTGCGCGGCCGGTCTCATGGTGGGGTCGGCCCGCCTACCGGTGTCCACCGTGTGGGCGGCCCTGACCGCCCCCGACCAGAGCATCGACCATCTGACCGTGCTCGCCCTACGCGTGCCGCGCACCCTGCTGGGCCTGCTCGTGGGCATGGCGCTGGGCGTGGCCGGGGCGCTCGCCCAGGCCCTGACCCGCAACCCCCTGGCCGACCCGGGGATCCTCGGGGTCAACTCGGGCGCCGCGTTCGCCATCGCCGTGAGCGTGAGCGTGCTCGGGGTGACCCGGATCGACCAGTACCTGTGGTCGGGGTTCGCGGGCGCGCTCATCGCCGCCACGATGGTCTACCTCGTCTCCGCTCGTGGACCGGGTGGGGCGACGCCGTTGCGGCTGGTCCTGGTGGGGGTCGCGTTGGGCGCGGTCTTCAGCGGAGCCGCCTCGGCGCTGACCCTGGTCGACCCCGAGAGCTTCGACCGGATGCGCTATTGGGAGGCCGGAACCCTGGCCGATCGCCCCGAGGGCACCGTGGCGGCCATCGCCCCGTTCGTCCTGGTGGGCCTCGTACTGGCTCTGGCACTGACCCGTTCGCTCAACGCGCTGGCCCTGGGCGAGGAGCTCGCCCACGCCATGGGGGCGCGGGTGGCCCTGACCCGCGCGTTCGGGATCGTGGCGATCACGGTGCTGTGCGGTGCGGCCACCGCGGCGGCCGGTCCCATCTCCTTCGTCGGGTTGATGGTGCCGCACGCGGTGCGCATGATCACCGGCCCGGACCAGCGGTGGATCCTGTCGTTCACGTTGGTGGCGGCGCCCGCGCTGGTCCTGCTCTCCGACGTCATCGGGCGTCTGGTGGTCTGGCCGGGCGAACTCCAGGTCGGTGTCGTCACCGCGTTCCTGGGCGCGCCCGTGCTCATCATGTTGATTCGACGGACGAAGGCGAACGCGCTGTGAGGGACACGATCGTGCTGAGGGCCGGGAGGGTGAGCGTGCGCTCCTCCCGGCGGGCCCTCATCGTCTACGGGATCATGCTCCTGGCACTACCGGCCTGTGTCCTGATAGCGCTTTCCATGGGTTCGCGCGTCATTCCGATCCCGGAGGTGATCGGTGCGCTGGCTCCGGGCTCGGAGGGACCGAACCGGCTCGTGGTGGTGGAGTGGCGGGCGCCCCGGGCCGTCGCCGCCGCCCTGTTCGGTGCCTGTCTGGGGTTGAGCGGCGCCCTGTTCCAGTCGCTCACCCGCAACCCGTTGGGCAGCCCCGACATCATCGGGCTCAACTCCGGCGCCTACACGGGTGTGGTGTGCGTGATCATGCTGGGCGGCAGCGGCTATCCGACGTTGGCCGGCGGCGCGGTGCTGGGCGGCCTGGGTACTGCGCTGGCGGTGTACCTGTTGGCGTTGCGACAGGGGATGCGGGGGTTCCGGCTCATCATCGTCGGCATCGCGGTCGGCGCGATGCTGTCCTCGGTCAACACCTGGTTCTCGGTCAAGGCGGACCTGGACGTGGCCCTGCGGGCCGCGATCTGGGGCGCCGGCACCCTGAACGGGGTGGGTTGGCCGCCGGTGGGGGTGTCCGCCGCCATGGCCGTCCTGCTCTTCCTGGCCCTGCCGGCGCTCGGCCGCCGGATGCGTCAACTGGAGCTGGGCGAGGACACCGCGGCGATGTCGGGGGTTCCGGTGGAGGCCACCAAGGCCCTGATGGTGGTGGTCGGTGTCGGTTTCACCGCGGTCGTGACGGCGGTGACCGGACCGATCGCGTTCGTCGCCCTCGTCGCCCCTCAGATCGCCCGCAGGCTGACCCGGCACGGCGGCATCGCGGACCTGACCGGGTCGGCCCTGGCGGGCGCGTTGTTGCTGTCGATGGCCGACCTCATCGCCCGGTACGCGATCCCGGGCATCGCGCTGCCGGTGGGCGCGGTGACCGTGTGCCTGGGCGGCGGCTACCTGGTGTGGTTGCTGTTCCGCGAGAGCGGCCGTTCCTGACCCGCGCCCGCGTGCCCCGCCGAACGAAGTGCGTCCGGCGGGGCACGCGGAACGAGGTGGGTCCGAGCGGGAGGGCCTTCCTCAGGCCGAGGCGGTGGAGGCCTCCTCCGAGTCGGTCTCGTCACCGCCGGTTTCGCGCCGGGGTGTGACGATCTCCAGGGGGACGCCGAGTTCGCGGACCGCCCGCGCCGAGGCGTCCGGAAGACGGTCGTCGGTGATCACCGAGGTGAACCCGGTGAGCGGTGCGACCTTGAACGTGCCGAAGGCGCCGTACTTGTCGGCGCCCGCCACCAGGACGGAGGACGAGGCCGCGGCCATGGCCGCGCGTTTGACCGCCACCTTCGAGCGGGAGGGGGTGGTCGAGCCGCGATGGAGGTCCCATGAGCTCGTCGACACGAAGGCGACGTCGATGTTGAACTCGGCGACCATGTCGGCGGCGATGTCACCGATCGAGGACCGGTTCTCGCGGTCGATCTGACCCCCGACCAGGTACAGGGTCACGTCGGGGTGATCGGTGAGGGAGGCGGCGGTGGTGAGGTCGTTGGTGATGACGGTCAGTCCGGTGACGTGCCACAACAGCGGCACGAGCTGGCCCAGGGTGGTGCCCGCGTCCAGGTAGACGGTCTGGCCCTGCCCCACGAGTTCCGCCGCCGCGTGCGCCATGGCCCGCTTCTCCGCCAGGTCCACCCGGGACTTGTCCCGGTAGGAGGGTTCGGAGCGCACCTGTGAGGCCAGTTCGACCCCGCCGGGGACCGAGCGGACCTTGCCCTCCTCCTCCAACGTCATGATGTCGCGGCGCACCGTCATGTGTGAGACGTCGAGGATCTCGCACAGCTCTCTGACGCTCAGCACGCCCGTGCCGCGCAGCTCACGTAGGAGCAGGTCACGCCGTTGCGCCGGGATCATCGTCCTCCTTCAGGTCTGTTCACACTCATCATGGTACCGATAGTTCCCAGATGATCCCAACTGTGAGTATTGTTGACTCATATGTTCCGTTAGTGTTAAAACTCTGCTCATTGCCTTCGCGACCCCGGCACACCACGTGCCACTCGTGAGGTGAGAGAAGGAGAACCATGGAAGGCACCGACGCCACCTCCCCGCCGCCCTCCCCCGTGCGGTACGCGCTCACCGGAGCACGGGGCGGCTTCGCGCGCACGCTGCTGGCACAGACCACGCGCATCGAACGGCTGCACCCCGCGGTCCTGTGCGACCTCGACACCACCGGGACCATCGACCTGTGCGTGGAGCTGGGCTATGACCGCTCCGACCTTCAGGTGTGCGCCACCCCCGAAGAGGTGGCCGCCCTGGCCCCGGACCGGATCGCGGTCGTCGCCGACGTCGCCCTGCTCACCCGGGCCGATCACGACGTGCTCGTCGAGGCCACCGGGAACCCGCGAGTGGGCACCGAGGCCGCACGCGGGGCCATCGAGACCGGACGCCACGTGGTCATGGTCTCCAAGGAGGTCGACTCCGTCGCGGGCATCGCCCTGGCCGACCTCGCCCGCGAACACGACGTGGTGTACACCCCCGGCATCGGCGACCAGCCGGCCAACCTCATCGAGTGGTACGAGCGCGCCCTACGGCTCGGGCTCGACGTCGTGGCGATCGGCAAGTCCGGCGAGTACGACCTGGTGTTCGACCCCGCCACCGGGCGGGTGCGCCAACTCGACCAGGAGATCGAGGCCCCCGAACTGGCCGACCTGGCGACCCTGGGCGAGGACGTTCCGGCGACCCTGGCCGCGCGCGCCCGCGCCGTGGCCGGTCTCAAGCGTTCGGCCGCCGCCGACTACTGCGAGATGGCGGTCGTGGCCGGCCACACCGGCCTGGTCCCGGACGTGGAGTCACTCCACTACCCCGTCGCCCGTGTCGCCGAACTGGCCGACGTCTACGCCCGCGAAGAGGACGGGGGCATCCTCACCGCCGACGGCGTGGTGGACGTCTTCAGCGTGCTGCGCCTGCCCGAGGAGGCGTCCTTCGCCGGTGGGGTCTTCGTCGTCGTGCGCACCGGGGACCCCGTCACCTGGGAACTGCTCGCCCAGAAGGGGCACGTCGTCTCCCGTTCCGGGCGTTACGCCTGCATGTACCTGCCCTACCACTTCATGGGGGTCGAGACGCCGCTGAGCCTGCTGGACGCGGTCGACCACCACCGCGGGGCCGGTCGTCGCCATCCCGCCCCGCACGCGGTCCTGGCCGGGCGCGCCCGGGAGGCCCTGCGTGCGGGCACCCGACTCGACATGGGCGGGCACCACCACGAGGTCGAGGGTGTGGCCGCGGTCCTGCTGGACACCGCGCACGCCCCCCAGGACGTGGCCCCGCTGTACCTGGCGGCGCACGCCACCCTGGCCCGCGACGTCCCCGCCGGCGCCCTGATCGGGATCGACGACCTCGCCGCCCCCGACACCACCCTCCTGCACGCGTGGCGCCACGCCCGCACCCGCATCAGCGATCGGAACCGATGACATGTCCGACCTCTCCACCCTCCTGGCGTTCCTGGCCGCCATCTTCGTCCTGATCCTGCTCATCGCACGGTTCAAGGTCCATCCCGTGGCCACGCTGTTCATCGTGGTCGTAGCGCTGGGGCTGGTCCTGGGCATGGGCGGTGCGGCCACCGTCGAACTGGTCAAGGAGGGCTTCGGCAGTACCCTGGCCAGCGTCGGTCTGCTGGTCATCTTCGGCTGTGTGCTCGGCAAGATGCTCGAACTGAGCGGCGCCGCCATGAAGATCACCGATACGGCGCTGCGCATGTTCGCCGAGAAACGCGTCCCCTGGGCCATCGCCCTGGCCTCGACCGTCCTGGGCATCCCGCTCATCGCCGACACCGCGGTGGTCATGCTGATCCCGATCGTGTCCGCGCTGGCCTACCGCACGGGCATCTCGATGATGAGGCTGGGGCCGATCCTCTACCTCGGCGCCTACGTCATGACCTCGGTGGTGCCTCCCGGCCCCGGTCCCCTCGCGTCCGCCTCCCTGCTGGAGGTGCCCATGGGCGAGGCCATCCTCTACGGGCTCATGGTGGGCGTTCCCGGTGTGCTGGCCGCGACCCTCTACCTTTCCCGAATCAAGACCTACGTGCCGCCCAAGCCCGAGTTCGTCGAACACCTGGTGAACGCCGGCGGTTCCGCCGGCGGCGGTGGCTCGGAGTCCGCCGTGAGCGAGGGGACCGACACTCCCCGAGTGGGGTTGTTCGGCTCCCTGGTGCCGATCCTGGCCCCCATCGTCCTCATCGTCTTCGCCTCGTTGACCGCCCCGGTCCTGCCCGAGGGCTCCTGGTTCACCGGCCTGGTGCTGTTCCTCGGTGAGCCGACCCTGGCCCTGTTCCTGGCCTGCCTGCTGGCCCTGCCGCTGTTCCGCGGTCGCTGGCGCGACAAGGAGACCCTGAACGACCTGTTCGAGTCCGGGCTGCGCATCGCCGCGATGCCCCTGGCCCTGACCGGTGTGGGCGGTGCGCTGGCCACCATCATCCGGGAGACCGGTGTGGCCGAGAGCGTGGCCGGGACCATCGAGAGCACCGGCCTGTCACCGGTCATCATCCCGTTCCTGGTGGCCGCCGCCGTGTGCTCGATCACCGGTTCCAACATCCTCGGTGTGATGACCTCCGCGGCCATCATGCAGCCGCTGATCCCCTCGCTGGACCTGTCGCCCCTCGTGGTCTACCTGGCCTGCGCGACCGGTGCGCAGATCATGAAGCACGCGAACTCCTCGGGCTTTTGGGTCACCACCACCCTGTCCAACATGACGGTGGGCCAGGGCATCCGTTCCATCGGGGTCGCCTCGGTGATCTCGGGTGTGACCGGGTTCGCGGTGCTCTACGCCATGATCGCGCTCGGCGTGGTCTGATCCGCCCTCCCCCTCGACCGCTCCCCGCCCGGGCTCCCGTGCCGCGCGGCACGGGAGCGGTCGTCACCGCTGTAAGAACCGACCACAGGAGGACCCCATGGCTACCCTCGGCGTGATCGCCGACGATCTCACCGGAGCGACCGACATCGCGATCACTCTCACGACGGCCGGTTTCCGGACCACCGTCGTCCTGGGCGACGAGGGCACCGTCGGGACGATCCCCGTCCCCGACGGGACCGACGCCGTGGTGGTGGCGCTGAAGTCGCGCACCGTGCCCGTGGACGAGGCCGTCAAGGTCTCCCTGGACGCGTTGGCCGCGCTGCGGCGTGCCGGTTGCGAACGGTTCTACGTCAAGTACTGCTCCACCTTCGACTCGACCCCGCGCGGCAACATCGGCCCCGTCTGCGAGGCGGTGCTCGACGCGCTCGACGAACCGATGACGGTGATCGCCCCGGCGTTCCCCGCCAACGGGCGCACCGTCTACCGCGGTCACCTCTTCGTGGGGGACGAGCCCCTCGACGAGTCACCGATGCGCCACCACCCGTTGACCCCCATGACCGACTCCAGCCTGCTGCGGCTCCTGGCCCCACAGGTGAGCGGGGGAGGCGACGAGGTCGCGCTCGTGCCCTGGCCCGTGGTGGACCGGGGGGTCGACGCGGTGCGCACCGCCCTGGAACGGGCCCGGGCGGCGGGAGCCCGGTTCGTGATCGTCGACGCCTTGAACGAGGCCGACCTGGACACGCTGGCCCGAGCGAGCGAACACCTGGGCGTGCTCACCGGAGGAAGCGCCCTGGCCGCGGGGCTGCGCGGCCCCCGAACCTCGGGTCCACGCGCCATCAGCCTGCCCGACGGACCGCGCGTGGTGATCTCCGGCAGCGCCTCCCGGGCCACTCAGGGGCAGGTGCGCCACGCGCTCGCCCACGGTGACGGTCACCGGCTCCTCCCCTCCGAGCTGCGCGCCGACTTCGACGGGGAGGTCTCTCGGATCGTGGACCGGGCCCTGGAGGGTGGTTCGGCCCCGTTCGTGGTCTACGCGACCGCCGCGCCCGAGCACGTCGTGGACACCGCGGACGCCCCGTTGATGGAGGAGGCCCTGGCCCTGGTCGCGAAGCGGCTGGTCGAGGCGGGGGTGCGTTCCCTTCTCGTCGCGGGTGGTGAGACCAGCGGCGCCGTGGTGCGAAGCCTGGGTGTGGGCCCACTGGCGTTGGGTCCCGAGGTGGACCCCGGTGTGGCGTGGATGCTCGCCGAACGGGGCGACGACGCCCTGCACCTGATGCTCAAGTCCGGCAACTTCGGTGCCGAGGACCTCTTCGTACGCGCGTGGAAGGCGGGACGGTGAAGCTTCGTTTGGAGGAGGCCGCCGAGGAACTGTGCGCGGTGGGCCGACGCGCCGTCGAATCCGGGCTGAGCCCGGGGTCGTCGGGGAACGTGTCGGTGCGCGTCGGCGACCGGATCCTGATGAGCCCCACCGGGGTCTCCCTCGGTGACCTGGGGCCGAGGGGGCTGTCCGTGCTGGACGAGCGCGGGCGGCATTTGGAGGGGCCATCGCCCTCCAAGGAGTTCCCCCTGCACCTGGCGATGTACGACAGGGTCCAGGGATCGGGGGCGGTGCTGCACCTGCACTCACCGCACACCACGGCGGCCTCCTGTCTGCCCGCCTGGTCGACGGCCTCGGCCCTGCCGCCGATCACCCCCTACCTGGTGATGCGGGTCGGTCAGGCGCCCCTGGTCCCCTACGCCGCGCCGGGCAGTGACCGGTTGGCCGAGAACGTGGCCGGGTTGCCCGGTCGGTTCCGCGCCGCGTTGTTGGCCAACCACGGTTCGTTGGTGGCGGCCGACGACGCGGCCGGCGCCCTGGAGGGGGCCGTGGAGCTGGAGGAGGCCTCGCGCATCGTGGTGGCGCTTCAGGGCCGGGAGTTCTCGGTCCTGTCCGCCGAGGACGTGCGGGAACTGACCCTGCGCTACGGGACGACCTGGGACCTGTGAGCGTTGACCGTCCTCGAACCCGGTCCGGGTTCGAGGACGGGACCGGACGCGGTCCCCGGGACACCGAGCGGAATCCCCACGTGCGCGATCATGGTGTTCACCGTGCGGTGGGCAAGCGATAGACGGACACGTGGGAGGGGGACTCGGCGATGAACGCGCCGCCACGCCAGTCCGCGTGACGGGATTCGAGGGCGAAACCGGCGATGTGCGCCATGAGGTCGAGTTCGGCCGGCCACACGTACCGGTGCCGGGAGCGGAACAGTCGGGCCCGGCGGCTCTCGTCGAAGGAGAAGTGGTGCGAGGTCAGATGCTGACGCACGACGTCGTAGGTGTCCAGCCCCACGTATCCGTCCTCGGAGGCGAAGACCGCGGCCTCCTGTCCGGGCGGGAGGCGCCGCAGGTCGGGCACGCCCAGTTCCACCACGAACCGCCCCCCGGGTGAGAGGTGACGGGCCGCGTTGCGGAAGCACTCGACCTGTTCGGCCTGGGTGAGCAGGTTGGAGATCGTGTTGAACACCAGGTAGACGAGGGCGAACTCGCCCGGCACGACGGTGGTGGCCATGTCCCCGAGGGTCACCGGCAGCG
The DNA here is from genome assembly GCF_040635885.1 of Nocardiopsis sp. NPDC006832. Classification (NCBI taxonomy): domain Bacteria; kingdom Bacillati; phylum Actinomycetota; class Actinomycetes; order Streptosporangiales; family Nocardiopsidaceae; genus Nocardiopsis; species Nocardiopsis sp. NPDC006832. The sequence continues at coordinate 16,113 of NZ_JBEYLC010000063.1, forward strand.
CGTCTTCGTCGACCTTGGCACGCAAGCGTTCGACCATGTGCTCGGACAGTTCGATGCCCTGGACCGGCACGCCCCGTTCGAGGAGCGGTACGGCCACCCGGCCGGTGCCCACCGCGAACTCCAGGGCGGCGCCCCCGCCGGCGAGTTCGGCCAGTCGGTCCACGGCCGGGCCGAGTACCTCGGGGGCGAACATGCCCTCACCGGGGGTGTCGTATTCGGCCGCGGCCTCGGCGTCCCACACGTTCTCGCTTTCGCCCATGCCGGCACGGTAACTCCGGGCTCTGGCCCGGAGCCACCGGTTTTCTCAGAGCAGGGGGCCGGTCACCAGGGCAGGACGTCGGGAACGGGGTCGGCCCCGAGCACGTGCTGATCGCAGAACGCGAGCACCGCCTCGTTCCACACGCGGATGTTGGACGGGGTGAGCACCCAGTGGTTCTCGCCGGTCATCTGCAGGAACCGGTGCGGCAGCGTCTCCGGCGGGCCGTCCCAACCCGAGACCAGATCCCACCACATCCGCAAAGCCTCACCGATCGGCACCCGGTAGTCCCGGTCCCCATGCGAGATCAACACCGGGGTGGTCACACGCGCCGCGCCGTTGTGCGGGGAGTTGGCCCGGTACCACTCGGGGTCGTCCTCCTCGTGGCCGTGCACGCGCGTCTTCTCAGCCGCCGCGTCGGTGGTGCGGTGCTGCTGCTCCAGCGCCCACGGCCCGGCGTGGGTGACGATCGCCGAGAAGCGATCGGTGTGTCCGGCGATCCAGTTGGCCATGAAGCCGCCGAAGGACGCACCGAGGAGCGCGGTGCGGGAGGCGTCCAGTTCCGGGCGCTCCAGCACCTGGTCGAGCAGTGTCTCGCATTCGCGGTAGACCACGTCCGGCCGCCTGGGCCAACCTCGGTTCAGGCCGGCGTTCCCGTAGCCGGTGGACATGGCGGGGTCGGGCATGAGCACGGCGTAGCCACGGGCGACGGACAACCACGGGCACCACCGCCAACTCCACGCATTGAAGGAGGTGTGCGGTCCGCCGTGGATCCACAACATCGTCGGAGCCCGTGTGGCCGAGGAAGCGCCTTCCGGCAGGCACAGCCACGCACCGACGCGTACACCATCGACCTCGGTCCACACCCGTTCCAGGTCGCCCGGCAACGCCGCCACCGAACCGGGCGCCGGGAGTTCGCGCGATTGACCCTCCGGCGTCGATCGCACCGGTCGCGCAGGCGTGGTGATGTCGGAACGCAGCGCGTACACGGAACCGTCCGGTGCCGGGGCCAGGGAGGAGAACACCGCTCCGTCCACCAGGGTCCGCACCCGTGCGGTGCGCGGGTCCACGGTGAGCACCGCGCCGGAGGAGTGCAGGTCACCGGCGACCAGGAGGGTTCCGTCGGGGCGCCACGCGTATTCGCGGATCGTGAGGTCACCGACGTCGACGTTCACCGGTGCGCCGTCCGACAGCGGGTGGATCCACAGGGAGCCGTAACCGGTGTCGGTGGGGGTGGAGATCGTCCGCCGTGTCACCGCGCAGTGGGCGCCGTCGGGAGAGAGCAGCGGGGATCCGTACTCCTGGTCGTCGTCGGCCGCCAGCAAGGTGGTCCGCTTGTGGGTCACGGTGTCGATCAGGACGATGTCGGTGCGGGTCTGCCCACCTCGGATCCGTTCGGTCCAGGTCGTCACGACGGTGCGACCGTCCGCGGACAGGTCGGCCGACGCTCCGTTCAGCGCCACGGTGTCGGCGTCTTCGGTCAGGTCGGTGATCTCACCGTCCGGGGAGACGAGCACCAGGCGTGGGCTGAGGTCGCCGAGCGCGTGATCCCAGTGGCGGACCGGCATGCCGGTGTGCCAGATGGTGGACCGTCCGGCGTCCTTGCGCGCGCTTCGCAGCCGAGCGTCATCGCCCAGGTCGGCCCCGACCGTCACACTCGTCGTCGCCAGGATCGAACCGTCGTCGGCGACGCCGGCGACTTGGAGGCCTCCGGCGGTTCGGGCGAGCGGGCTCGCCTCCCCGTGCTCGGGCAGGCGCCAGATCGCCGTGGTGTCCTCTCCCTGCCCGCCCTCGGGGTCCGGGCGCCCGGAGGTGAACAGCAACGAACCGTCGGGGGCGAACCGCGGCGCGCTCTCTCCGCGTTCGGAGAAGGTGAGTCGGCGAGCCGGGGCCAGGCCCTCCGGGTCGAGTTCCCACAGGGCCGACGCGAACCTCGAACCGGACTCGTCGGGCTGGGAGACGGCGGCGACCACCCGACCTCGGGGTCCGACCGCCACGGCGGAGATTCGGGGGATCCGGACGAAGGCTTCGATGTCGCTGAAGTCGGAGAACACCGCCTCACGCTATCGGAGGCACCCGTCTCGGAGATCGTCAGGGCATTGAGTACGCGCACTCACGCGGACCGGACCCGATTCGACCACTATGGGGGCATGAACGAGACCTCGACTCACACCCCTCACCGCCCCCGGTCGGTCCCGGTTCTACAGACGGTCGCGCTGCTGGTGGGGTCGGCGATCTCCACTTGGTGGCTGACCTACACCCGTCCCGAGGAGGTCGCCGCCGCCGAGGGCTTCCCCTTGTCCGAGGCCGATTACGCCATCGATCCGCTCATCCTCCCCGCCTGGGCCGAGACCCTCCTGGGGGTGGGCGCTCTGCTGCTCACCGTGGCGATGGCGATCCTGCTGGTGCGCGCGGTGGCCGGCGGTCGGCTCGCGCCTCGTTGGGGCCTGGTGATCCTGTTGCTGACCCCGATCCCGATGATGGGCGGCGTGTGGTGGATGATCGCCACCGCTCCGGGCATCGGGGCCAACATCGGTCTGGGGTTGGCCGCCATGACGTTCGGTCCGGCGATCCTGATCCTGCTCGTCGCCGCGGCCGTCACCGCGATCCTGGCCCCGCGCGCCCGTTGACCGTCCCGTTGGCCGGCTCCGGGTTCGCGTGCCACCCCGCGGTACTGGTCGACCTCGGCGGACGTATCGGCTGCCCCGCAAGGATGTCGTGGTCTCGCACCGGGTCTTGCCAGAGCACCGAAGCACCCATGGTGCGCTTCCGGTGCCCGCTCTCGCGATCGGCGGGTGGGGGCGTGGACAAAGAAATTCTTCGGCGATGACCTGCTCCAACGAAACAAACCGACATGGGGATGGGTTCGTGGCCGGTGAACGGGTAGCCGCCTCGTGGGGTCTCGCAACCCCGCTCTGCGAGAAAGGACCCGAATGAAGCTCCCTCGAACCCTCAAGCGGATCGCGACCGCGGCCGCCGCCACCCTGTTCCTGAGCGTGCTCGCCCCCGCGGGCGCCTCCGCCGACGACCTGTCCGTCGCCGACCTGAACCTGCGCACGCCCTTCGAGTGCGGTCAGGTCTGGAACGCCAACACCCGCACCAACCACAACCCGCTGCTGTCCGTCGACTTCCAGCGCTCCGACGCACAAGGGCAGAGCGTGCTCTCCAGCGCTTCGGGCACCGTGACCACGGTCGCCGACCTCGGCAACGAGAGCTACGGCCGTTACATCGTCATCGACCACGGCGACGGTGTCTCGACCCTGTACGCCCACCTGCAGACCCAGTCGGTGGCGGTCGGTGACAGCGTCTCCACCGGCACGGCGATCGGCACCGTCGGCAGCACCGGTGGCTCCACCGGACCGCACCTGCACTACGAACAGCGCGTCGGCGGCACGGTCGTGGAGGTCGTGCTCAACGGGGTGGAGGTCTACTACTACGGCAACACCACGATCACCAGCAGCACCGGCTGCTGACACCTGCGGGCCGCCCCGTTCCCGATCCGGGAACGGGGCGGTTCGTGTTCAGCCGGTCGCGGCCAGGGCCAGGACCGCACGGGCCTGGTCGAGCATCGCCCGGTCCAGGAACGTGCCGTCGGCCAGGGCGACGGCCCCCACACCCGCGAGTTCGGCGTCGGTGACCCGGCGAACGACCTCGCGGGCCCGATCGATCTCCCCCGCACTCGGCAGGAACGCCTCGCCGATGACGGGCAGTTGCGCCGGATGGATCGCGGTGCGACCACAAAAGCCCAGGTCGCGTCCGGCCGCGCAAGAGGACGCCAGTCCTTGGAGGTCGCGCACGTGCGGGTACGCCGACATGACCGGCGGTGGCAGCGCGGCGGCGCGGGCGGCGACCACCACACGAGCGCGGGCCCAGGTCAGGCCGGTGTCGGTGGACACACGCAGGTCCGAGCGCAGGTCAGCCTCACCGAGCGCGATCGAGGCCACGGTGGGTGCGGCCACGGCCAGGTCGAAGGCGCGTTCCACCCCCAGCGCGGACTCGATCAGCAGGTGCAGGTCCCGTCCGGGCGACATCGCGGCCAGGGCACGCACCTGGTCGGGGCTCTCCACCTTGGGCACTCGTACGCCCACGTGAGCGGGGAGGTCGGCCAGGGCGGCCACGTCACCGGTGTGCCAGGGGGTTTCGGGGTGGTTGAGGCGCACCTGCACCGGCCGTTCCACCCGCGCCAGCAGCCGGACCGCCTCGGCCCGCGCCCGTACCTTGTGGGCCGGGGCCACGGCGTCCTCCAGGTCGACCAGAACGACGTCGGCGTCCCCGGCCAGGGCCTTGGCCACCCGGTCCGGCCGGTCGGCGGGTGTGTACAGCAGGGTGAGCGGCGGGCGGTCGGGATGGGTGGGGCTCATACCTGGCCCTCCTCTCGCAGTTCGGCGACGCGTTGGTCGGAGAAGCCGAGTTCGGCCAGGACCTCGTCGGTGTCGGCGCCGTGCGGGCGTCCGGTGAACCCGATGACGCCGTCGTGCTCGGAGAGCCGGAAGAGCGGACCCTGCATCAGGGTCGGCCCCAGGTCGGGGTCCTCGATCCGGTGGACGGTGCCGAGCGCCTGGAACTGGGGGTCGTCGACGATGTCCGCCCCGTCGTAGACCGGGGCGACGGCCGCCTCGGCCCGTTCGAAGGCGGCGACGACCTCCTCACGGGTGTGCTTCGCGATCCAGGAGCCCACGGCCTCGTCGAGCTCGTCGGCGTGGCGTGCGCGTTCGGCCCCGGTGGCGAACCACGGTTCCTCGATCAGGTCGGGGCGGCCCACCAGGCGCACCACCCGTTCGGCGATCGACTGGGCGGAGGTGGAGACGGCCACCCAGCGCCCGTCACGGGTGCGGTAGGTGTTGCGCGGGGCGTTGTTGACCGAGCGGTTTCCGGTGCGCGGCTGAACTGTGCCGAGCCGGTCCCAACGGGTGATCTGCGGACCCAGCATGGCCAGGATGGGCTCGATGATGGCGGTGTCCACGACCTGGCCGCGGCCGGTGCGCTCGCGAGCCGACAGGGCCACCATGACGGCGTAGGCGGTGGCCAGGGAGGCGATGCCGTCGGCCAATCCGAAGGGCGGCAGGGTGGGCGGTCCCTCGGGTTCGCCCGTCATGGCGGCGAACCCGCTCATGGCCTCGGCGAGGGTGCCGAAGCCGGGGCGGGAGCAGTAGGGGCCGATCTGCCCGAAGCCGCTCACCCGGGCCAGTACCAGTCGGGGGTTGCGCGCGGACAGGACCGCGTAGTCCAGGTCCCAGCGTTCGAGGGTGCCGGGGCGGAAGTTCTCGATCACCACGTCGGCCCGCTCGGCCAGGGCGAGGAACACCTCGCGCCCGCCGGGGCCCGACAGGTCGGCGGTGACGGTCCGCTTGTTGCGGCCCAGGGTCTTCCACCACAGGTTGACGCCGTCGGCGGCGGCCCCGTGGGTACGCGCCGGGTCGGGTCTGGTGGGGTGTTCGACCTTGGTGACGTGTGCTCCCATGTCGCCCAGGTGTTGGGCGGTCATGGGGCCGGCGAAGAGCGTCGAGGCGTCGACGACGCGCAGCCCGGTCAGGGCCCCACGGTCGGGGTCACGGGAGACGGTCACGCGGGTTCTCCCTCCTTCCCCGGCAGGTCCCAGGCGCAGCGGAAGCCGACCGTGGCCGAGCGTGCCTGTCCCAGACCGGGCAGCAGGAGTTTGACGCTGTGGTCGGGCGCCCGGCGACCGCCTTCGACGTACCAGTCGGATCCGTGGGCGTGGTGGTCGCTGCCGCCCTTGAGCATGACGAAGCGGGTGCGCCCGTCGCTGTGTTCGCTCTCGGTCCAGTTCCACACCGCGGGTTCGCCTCGGCGCAGTCCGCCCTGTTCGCCGGCGAGCTGCCACTCGTCCTCGGTGGGCAGGCGTCCGCCCCGCCAGGCGCAGTAGGCGCGGGCGTCGTCGAGGTCGACGAAGGTCACCGGCTCGTCGTGCGCGGACGGATCGGGTCGGCCATCGATCCAGTGGTCGAGGAGGCGGTGCGCGGTGTCCGGGGTGTGGCCGGTGGCGTCGAGGAACTCGGCGAACTCGGCGTTGGTGACCTCGGTGGCGGCCACCGCGACGGGGTGGGCGAGCTCTCCGTCGCGTTGGAGGGTGCGGGCGTCGTGCAGACGGGGAGAAAGCGGTTTCCACTCGTCGACGTAGGGCGCGCCCTGGTACATGCCGGTCTCGCGTCCCCGGTGGCGCACGGTCAGCACGTAGGGGCCGGCCGGGACGACGACCGCGTCCGTCTCCGGGCCCGGACCGGCGTGCGAGAACCTCGGCGCCCGGGGGGTGACCCGGTGGGCCAGACGGTGTGGAAAGCGTGCGTCCGGGGTGTGCGGTCGTTGGGAAAGCTCTTTCACCAGGTCTGGGAGCCAGTCGGGCACGGCCGTCCCCGGTGCCACGTGCAACAGCGCGGCCACGCCGTGGGCGGGCACGAGGGTGTGCCCGTCTGCGGCGAGCCGACCACCACCGGTGAGGTCGAAGTGGACCCCTTCCCGCACGCCGGGGTCGGTGAGCACCGGCCCGTCGTGGTCGGTTCCGCGGGTGTTGGCCAGGGTCCACAGGGTGAGGCCGCCGTGCTCCCACCTGGAGGCGTACACACCGGCCTCGTCCGCGTCGGGATGCAGTTCGGCGAGCGGGGTCCACTCCCCCTCCAGCAGCAGGTCGCCCGCGGCGCGCTGGACGGCGACCATGCGGGCCAGGGTGGCGGCGTCGCGCGCCGACCAGCCCACCCACACACCGAATACCACTTCCCAGACCATGAGGCCGACACCGTTGAGCCAGGCCGACCGTAGTTCCTCGGTGTGGTCGCGGTGCCAGCGCCGTACGTGGTGCTGCATGTGGCGGCGCTCGTACCAGTGCGCGCGCAGCACACCGGGCACGGGAGAGTCGGCGAAGAACTGGGCCCAGGAAGCGGAGTGGTCCTGGATCCGCTCCACCGGGAGTTTCGACTCCCCCTCCAGCACCACCCCGGGCCTGGCCTCCTCCAGCCGGTCCACCAGTTCGGGTTCGGCCTTCTTGAGGGTGTCGAGGAAGACCCCGTCGGCCTCCAGGTCGGCCACGAGCGCGGCGAGTTCGGTGACGTCGTCGGCGCCGCGTCTGGTGCCCACGTCCCAGGGGTTGTAGTCGACGAACACGCGCACCCCGGCGGCGTGCAGGGTGTCGATCAGCCCGCCGGGGCCGGACAGTCCCGGAACCTGACGGTAGTGGTCCCACTGGTTGCGATCGTCCAGGCCGATCACCGGGTAGGCGTGCCAGAGCACGAGGGCGTCCAGTCCGCCGAAGCGTGTCCGGGCGTCGGCGAGGAAGCGTTCGGGGGTGAAGCGATGTTCGGCGAAGGAGTAGAGCAGTTCGTCCCACAGCCACACCTGGGCGACCGTGTGGCAGCCGGCCGCCCAGGTCGCCTCGGGGCGTGTGTAGGCGGAGTCGTCGTAGTGGTGCCGCGCGCGGGCGTCCTCGCGCCAGGCGTGCAGGCGCGCCCGCCAGGCGGGACGGTCCGCGGACCGTTCGGGGGCGGCGAAGATCTTGGCGTCGTCGAGTTCGGCGAGGTGTTGGGAGGTGGGGGCCTGCTCCAGCGGTACCTCGGTGGGCCGGTCGATCGGGCGTGGGACCAGGGGGTCGAAGGTGTAGGTCATGGGGTCCTCGGGGAGTTCGGGTCGGGCTCGACGAGGGCGAGGGCGAGGGTGCGGGTGACGAGGTCGTCGATGCGGCGTTCGCCGCCGGGCAGTGAGGTGGCGATGCGCCCGTCCAGCGGGTCGGTCCACCGGGCGCCGATGTGATCGAAGCCCCGCAGGGCACCCACGACGCCGCCGACCGTGGCCGCGGCCGAGTCGGTGTCCCAACCGGCGGTGACCGCGATCGACACACTCGGGGTGAACCCGCCCTCGCCCCGGGTCAGGGCGTAGGCGATGGTGGCGGCGTTGTTGAGCACGTGCACCCAGTGCAGGTGGCCGTAGGCGGCGTGCAGCCGGTCCAGGCCGGAGCGGACGTCGCCGCGCGCGGCCGCTTCCCGGCCCAGGTCGACCGCCTGGGCCGTACGGCTTCGCGGGGGCAGGACCGTGTGCGCGGCGTCCAGGACGTCCTCGACCGTGTCGTGGGTCAGGGCGCAGGCGGCCAGGGCCGCCGCCCACATGGCGCCGTACACGCCGTCGCGGGTGTGGCTGAGTCGGGCGTCGGTCCAGGCCAGGCGGGCCGCGGCGCGCACGTCGCCGGGGTTGGTCCACCCGTACAGGTCCGTGCGGATGAGCGCGCCGATCCACTCCCGGAAGGGGTTGTGGCGGGTCGCGGTCTCCGGGACGGGACGGGCGTCCAAGAGGTTGCGGTAGGCCGCGCGTTCGGCGGTGAACACACGACCGGCGGGCATGAGGTCGAGCCAGAGGGCGGCCACGTCGTCGGTGGTGAAGTCGTGCCCGTGCCGTTCCATCAGGGTGAGGGCGAGCATGGGGTGGTTGAGGTCGTCGTCCTCGGGCATGCCGTCGATGTTCTCCTCCAGCGACGTGCCCGCGCTGCGCCGGTTCCAGGGTCGGCGCGCGGCGACGTCGTCGGGCAGGCCGACGGCGGTGAAGTAGCGGTCCAGGGGCCAGCGGTCGGTGGCGCGCAGGATCTCCTCGATGCCCTCTCGGGGGATCTTCTCCACCGGTTTGCCGAGCAGGCACCCGGCGGCGCGGCCGGCCCAGGCGCCGTGCACGCGTTCGCGCAGGTCGTGCGGGAGCGCCGGTCGGGTCGGGGCGGTGGGCAGCGCGGTCTCGATCCGCGACCAGTGGTCGGGTTGCTCGGGTCGGGGCAGGGCGTCGAGTTCGTCGAGGAGGTCGCGGGCCAGTGCCCGGAGCCGGGGGTCGGCCGCCGTGGCACCGGCCCCGCCCACGGCCGGGACGGGGTCGCCCCCGGCGTCCGTCCATGTCCGGCGGATACCGGTGACGTCGTGGCCCTCGGCCTCGGACTGGACGAGTTCGTGGGCGAGCAGGTCCTCCGGTTGTGCCCAGGTGAGCCTCACGCGGACGCACCCCCTGTTCCGAGGGTGTCCAGCATCCGCAGTCGGGCGAGGGCTCGCTCACGGTCGGCCCGCAGGATGTCGGCGGCGGCCTCGCCCATGAGGTGTCCGGTCGCTCGGATGTCCATTCGGCTGGCCTCCTCCACCGGGTCGAGCCATTCGTCGGGGACGACGGACGTCCCGCCCAGCCCGGCGCAGATCGCCCCCGCCATGACCGCGATGGAGTCGGCGTCGCGCCCGTAGTTGACCGCGGCCAGCACCGATCCGCGGTAGTCGCCCCGGTGGCCCAGGAGCAGGCCCAGCGCGGCGGGCAGTTCCTCGATGGCCTTGGTCCGCGAGGGTCGACGCGCGTCCATGGACATGTTCCGGTACTCGGGGCCCACCGAGTCGAAGGGCGCGACCGTCTCCCGGACCATCCGGGCCAGGGCCCGTTCGCCCTCGTCGTCGGTGGGCGGGTCGCCGAATCCGTCCAGGGCCTTGACCATCGCCTCCAGCGCGGCCCCGGTCCCGTCGTGGGAGACCTCCAACGCCGTGGCGACGACGTCGTCCAGGGTCGCTCCGGGCGCGACGGCCGAGGCGACCATGGCGGCGAAGACCCCGGCCGCCTCACGGCCGTAGCTGGACTGGTGGGCGCCGGTGAGGTCGATCGCCTCGGCGTAGGCCGCGCGGGGATCGCCCGCGTTGGCCAACCCGACCGGGGGCACGTACATGGCCGCCCCGCAGTTGACGACGTTGCCGACCCCCGCCTCCCGGGGGTCGACGTGCCCGTAGTGCAGCCGGGCCACGATCCACTTCTCGGCGAGGAAGACCCGTTGCAGCAGCAGGGCCGTCGACTCCAGTTCGGGGATCCAGCGCGGTTCGCCGATCATCAGCGGCACCAGGTCCCGCGCCATGGCGTAGGCGTCCAGGTGCTCACGACGCCCGGCGTACACCTCGACCAGTGCCCGGGTCATGAGGGTGTCGTCGGTGATGTGTCCGTCACCCTTGTGGTAGGGCGCGATCGGGCGGGCGTCGCGCCAGTTCTCATACCAGGGTCCGACGAGCCCGGTGACCCTGCCACCGTGCCGTTCCTCGATCTGTTCGGGTGTCCATCCTTCTGTGGCGCCGCCCAGGGCGTCGCCCACGGCGGCGCCGGTGATGACGGCCACCGCCCGGTCCTGCAACCAGTCCACGGGTCACTTCCCTTCGTCGGTGGACGCCGTGCGCGTCCGGGGGAACCGCTAACGAGTGATCTCGTCCCAGCCGGCCCGAAGCTCCGCCTCAAGTTCGTCGGCGTCGATCTCCTGGGCGAGGAAACGCTGGTAGGCGGGGGTGGCGACGGTGTCCTTCCACTGCGGGTAGGCGTCCACGAACAGGAACGGCGAGGACTCCAGGTGTTCGCCGGATTCGAGGATGGCCTCCCAACCGGGTTCCTCGGCCAGGGAGGTGCCCATGATCTCCCTGGCGGACTCGGTCGCCGGGATGAGGGCGTCGGCCTCGTTGAGGTCGGCGAGGTTCTCGGTGGAGGTGAGGTACTCCAGGAACTCGGCGGACTCCTCGACGTGCTCGGAGTCGACGTTGACCGAGAGGGTCTGCGGGTTGGCCGTCTGCCAGGGACCGGCCGGTCCCTCCAGCGGGGGCAGCACGACCCAGTCGAGGTCGTCGGGCGCGTCGGCCTGGATGTTGGCGGCCTGGAACGAGCCCTGGACCGTCATCGCGACGTCCTCGGCGTAGAAGGAGGCGAGCACGTCGGAACCGGACTGGGTGAGGCTGACGGGCTGGATGGACTCGTCGTCGTGGGCCATCTCCCCGACCAGTTCGGGCAGGGCCATCTCGCCCTCCTCCATGACCAGGCCCGCCTCGGAACCGGTGCCGTCGAAGAAGGTGCCACCGAAGGCCGGCGCCATGGACATGAACGCGGCCGTGGGACTGGACAGGCCCCAGCCCAGTCCGTACCGGTCGCCCGAGGTGGTGGCCTCGGAGATCTCGCGCAGTTCGTCCCACGTCATGGTCTCGCCGTCGGGGACCCCCACCCCGGCGTCCTCCAACAGGCCGCGATTGGCGAAGACCACGTAGGACTGCAGTTCGGTCGGGTAGGCCACGACCTTTCCGTCGACGGTCACCGAGTCCATGACGCCGGTGGGGATGTCCACGCGTGTGGCGTCCGACATCAGGTCCGACAGGTCGGCGAGGTAGCCGTCGACCGCGAAGGGGGCGATACCGGCGGCCTCGTAGTGGATGATGTCCGGCGCGGCGCCGCCGTTGAACTGGGTGATGAGCTTGTCGTAGATGCCGTCCCAGCCGGCGGGGACGATCTCGACCTGGATGTCGGGGTGTTCCTCGTTCCAGGACTCGACGATCCGTTCGGTGGCCTCGATGGCGGCGGGCTGGTCGGAGAGCGACTGGAACTCCAGCGTCACCACGCCACCGTCCTCGCCATCACCTCCTCCGCAGGCGGTGAGGAGCAGCAACGTGGCCGGGATGGCCGCCACGGAGGCGACTCGGGTGTTCATGGAAGGGGGGTCCTTTCCTCAAGGTGAGCGGGGTGGTGGGGGTCGGACGGGTGCGGCGGGTGGCTCAGCCCTTGACCGCGCCGGCCATCAGGCCCCCGGTGAGCTTCTTCTGCAGGAGGGCGAAGAAGACGATGCTCGGGACGGCGGCCAGCACCGATCCCGCGGCGAGCGGGCCCAGGGCGACCTTGCCCTCACCACCGATGAACATCTTCAGCGTGATGGGCAGGGTGTAGTTCTCCGGTGACTGGAGCAGCACCAGGGCGAAGAAGAACTCGTTCCAGGAGGAGACGAAGGCGAACATGGCGGTGGCCGCCACACCGGGCAGCAACAGGGGCAGCACGATCCGGCGCAGGACGTCCAGTCGTCCCCCTCCGTCCATGGCCCCGGCCTCCTCCAGGTCGATGGGGATACCGGTGACGTAGCCCTGGAGCATCCACAGCGCGAACGGCAGCGTGTAGGTGGTGTGCACCAGTACCAGGCCGACGAGGCTGTCGGTCAGGCCGATGGTCCGCAGCACCAGGAACAGGGGCAGGATGATGAGGATGACGGGGAAGACCTGGCTGACCAGGATCCAGCCGACCCCGGCGGCCCGGACCATCCCCTTGAGCCGCGCCAGGACGTAGGCGGCGGGCAGGGCGATGAGGATGACCAACGCCGTCGAGGACAGGGCGACGAGCAGGCTGTTCCACGCCGAGCCCACCAACCCCTGGCGGGCGAGTGCCCGGACGTAGTTGTCGAAGTGCCATTCGGCGGGCCACAGGTTCACCGCGAGCGAGTTGAGTTCGGCGGAGGTCTTGAACGAGGCCGAGATCAGCCACAGCAGTGGGAAGCCCAGGAAGAGGATGTAGCAGGCCAGGGCCGCGTACTGGGCGGGTCGAACGAGAGTGCGCATCGGTCAGCCCACCTTGCCCTTGTCGTCCTGGCGGAACTGCGACCACAGGTAGAGGGCCAAGAGCAGGACCACCACGGTCACGAGCACCACGCCCATCGCGGCGGCGTAGCCGATGTTGCGGTTCTTGAACGCCTCCAGGTACGTGAAGAGCATCGGCAGCATGGTGCGACCGCCGGGCCCTCCCTCGGTCAGGACGTAGACCAGCGAAAACGAGTTGAAGTTCCAGATGAAGTTGAGGGAGGTGATGGAGGCGATGATGGGGCGCAGGCTCGGCAGGGTCACGTCGACGAAGCGACGCCAGGCGCCCGCCCCGTCCATGGCGGCGGCCTCGTGCAGTTCGTCGGGGATCTGCTGGAGTCCGGCCAGCAGCGTCACGGTGGTCTGGGGCATGCCCACCCAGACCCCGACGACGATGACGGCGGGCAGGGCCGTGGAGAAGTCACCGAGCCAGTTGATGTCGCCGGGAAGACCCACACCGTCCATGACCGCGTTGAGCGGACCGGCGTTGGGCGAGTAGATCATCCGCCACATGATGGCCACGACCACCGGGGGCATCGCCCACGGGATCAGGGCCAGCACCCGGGTGAGCCCTTGGAGCCGCAGCCCCGAGTTCAGCAGCAGGGCCAGGCCCAAGGCGGCGACCAATTGGAGCAGGGTGACCGAGACCGCCCACACCATGCCGATGCGGAACGACTCCCAGAAGAAGGAGTTGTCGAACAGCCGGCCGAAGTTGTCGAGGCCGACCACCTCGTAGTCGGGCCGGCGCACCAGGCGGGCGTCGGTGAAGGCCAACGCCACGCCCATGATCAGGGGGGCGACGCTCAGCACCAGGATCGGCAGCAGCGAGGGCATGACCAGCGCGGCGGCCTCACGGCGGCGGTTCCGGGCCAGGCCGCCGGGGCGCGGTCCCCGGTGCGCGGGGGTACGGCGGCCGGTGGGCGGGCCGCCGGGCGAGGAGGTTCTCCTGCCCGTGGTGGGGTCCTTGAAGGACAGGGTTCTCAAGGTGAGTCCAGGGAGAGGGGTTCGATGTCGTCGGGCAGGGCGGTGGGGTCGGTGGACTCTCGAACGACGAGCTCGGGTCCGACCTCGATCTGTCGGGTCCCCTCGTGGCTTCCCTCGGCCAGGCTCAGCATGATCTCGGCGGCGGCCCGCCCTCGCTCGGCCGAACCGAGGGAGACGCTGGTCAGGCTCGGCTGGAACACCCGGCCGAACTCGGTGTCGTCCATGCCGGTGACGGCGAGGTCCCCGGGGACGGTGAGTCCGCGTTCGCGCGCGGCGCGGATGGCGGCGATGGCCAACAGGTCGTTGGCGGCCACCACGGCGTCGAGCGGACGGCCCTCGGCCTCACCGGCCGCGAGCAGACGTCGGGCGGCGACCACACCGGCCGCCACGGTGAAGTTCTCGGCCTCCTCGACCGGCCCTTGGGCGCCCACGGCCTCGAAACCGCGCCGGCGCGCCTGGCCGGGGGTGGTGTCGAGGGGGCCGTTGAGGAACCCGATCCGTGATCGACCGAGTTCGCGCAGGTGGTTCACGGCCCGGGCGATCCCGTCGGCCGAATCGGTGGAGACCGAGTCGATCCCGTGTTCCTTGAGGGGACGGCCCATGACCACGACGGGGACCTCCTGTTCCCGCAACGCCTCGATGAGGGCGTCGTCGGTGCGCAGCGGGACCAGGATCATCCCGTCGACGAAACCGCCGCTGAGGCTGCGGACCAGCTCGGTGGTGGAGGTCGTGGTGTCCCCCGTGGACATCACGACCACGCGGTACCCGCGCGGGGCCAGCACCTCGTGGATGGCGGTCATCATCTCGACGTAGACGGGGTTTCCGATGTCGGCGACGGCGAAGGCCACCTGGAACGTCCTCTTCATCCGCAGCGAGCGCCCGATCGCGTCCGGGCTGTAGCCGAGTTCGGCGGCGGCCGCGCGGACGCGTTCGACCATGGCCGCGCTGGCTCCGCCTCCGTGCAGGGCGCGGGAGGTGGAGGACAGGGAGACCCCTGCCCGTTCCGCGACCTGGATCAGGGTCGCTCGTGAGGACGTCATCGTGGCTCCAGCCAAGCCGAGGGGGATGCGGAAACGTTTCCAGCCGCGCCGAGAGGCGGCGCGAGAAGAGATCTGGAAACGTTTCCGGAAACCTAGTGCCCTGATCCGGAGACCGTCAAGTCAGGCATTAGGGATTATTTCGGACGTCCGCAAGGCTTCCGGAGTCGACCTCAACGGCCCCGGATACCCACCCCACGCTCATCCCCCGCCGTGGGCTCAGTCCGAACGGACGAGACAGAAGGGGTGGCCGGCCGGGTCCACGAAGACCCGGAAGTTGTCCGGGGCGGGCTGGAAGTCGGTCTTGCGAGCACCGATCCCCAACACCCGCCGCTCTCCCTCGTCCAGGTCGGGGACGTCGAAATCGAGGTGGAGCTGCTGCGGGTGGGCGTCACCGGGCCATTCCGGCGGCACGTGGCCGGGGGCCTTCTGGAAGGCGATCGTGGCTCCGACCTCACTCGCGAGTTCGATCCAGCCGTCGTCCTCCCACGGCTCGATCCGCCATCCGGTGATCGCCGCGTAGAACTCGGCCAGGGCGAGGGGGTCACGGCTGTCGATGGCGGCCAGGCTGAACTTCGCGATAGGACTCATGGGCACCGACGATTACACGGCGCCGACCCCCGGTCAATGGTTTTCTCGGCCCGGCGAACCTCATCGTTCTCGCGCCCGTAGCACTCGGCCTGACACGGGGGCTCGACCACCCGGCTCCGCCATGGCGATGAGCAGCGGCGCCATCCCGCATAGCGACGTCGGCCCCGGACGCGATCACTCCTCGTAACCCTCCCCCTCGTCCGGACGGATCCCGAGTGGACCACCACACCGGCTCGGCCTTCGTTCCCGATCGGGCCCGGTGTGACGATACGCCCCCCATTTATCTTGACAACGAGATAACTATAAGTGATAATAAGGCTAGCCTTACCTAAGGATCAGATTCATTCCCAGGGGGTGCTCATGACCGAGGTACAGGGCATGGCCCGCTTCGTGGCGGGCTCCACGTTCGACGACTTGAGCGAAGAAGCGATCACCCAGTTGAAGATCCGGGTGCTCGACACGCTCGGCGTCGCCATCGGCGCACTGGACGCCGAACCCATGGTCGCGATCCGCGGCCTCATCGAGGATCTGGGCGGAAAGCCGACCGCCACGCTGATCGGCGGAGGCCGGACCTCCCCGGACCGGGCCGCCTTCCACAACAGCGCGCTGAGCCGCTATCTGGACTTCATGGACTCCTACCTCGCCCCGGGCGAGACGAACCACCCGTCGGACAACCTCGGCGCGGTCCTGGCCGCCGCCGAATCGGTGAACGCCTCGGGCCGGGAACTGCTGACCGCCTTCGCCGTGGCCTACCAGGTCCACTCACGGCTGTCGGACGTGGCTCCGGTCCGCGCCAAGGGCTTCGACCACACCACCCAGGGCGCCTACGCCGCGGCCGCCTCCGCCGCGAAGGCGTTCCGACTGCCCGTCGATCAGATCGCGAACGCGATCGCGATCTCCGGCACCGCCAACAACGCCCTGCGGGTGACCCGCACCGGCGACCTCTCGCACTGGAAGGGCCTGGCCTACCCGCAGGTGTCCAAGGAGGGCACGTTCGCGGCGCTGCTGGCCTCGCGGGGGATCACCGGTCCGGCGGAGGTG
>NZ_JBEYLC010000064.1:0-31069 GCF_040635885.1 Nocardiopsis sp. NPDC006832
CGCACTGGAAGGGCCTGGCCTACCCGCAGGTGTCCAAGGAGGGCACGTTCGCGGCGCTGCTGGCCTCGCGGGGGATCACCGGTCCGGCGGAGGTGTTCGAGGGCAACAAGGGGTTCAAGGAATCCATCGCCGGGAACTTCACCATCGACTGGTCCAAGGAGGACCTGGAGCGGGTGCGGCGCTCGATCATCAAGAAGCACAACGCCGAGATCCACTCCCAGTCGGCCCTGGACGCCGCCCAGGCCATCCGGGCCCAGGCCGGTTTCGACGCCGACGCGATCACCGCCGTACGGCTGCGCACCTTCGACGTGGCGTACTCGATCATCGGCGGCGGGGAGGAGGGCGACAAACGCACCGTCCGCACCAAGGAGGAGGCCGACCACTCACTGCCGTGGATGGTCGCCGTGGTCCTGTTGGACGGTGTGCTCGATCCCGCCCAGTACGCGCCGAAGCGGATCGTGGCCCGGGACGTGCAGCGACTGATGCGCAAGGTCGAGATCGTCCCCGATACGGGGTTCTCGGCCCGTTTCCCCGAGGAGATGCCCGCCGACCTGGAGGTCACCCTGCGGGACGGGACCGTGCTGCGCGCCGAACGTTCGGCCTACAAGGGCTTCCACACCGACCCGCTCGACTGGGCCGGCGCCCGCGCCAAGTTCGACGCGCTGACCCGGCCCTTCGCCGACGCCGAACTGCGCGAGGAGATCGCGGAGATCGTGCGCGGCCTCGACTACGCCGACACCACCGACCTCACCGCGGCCCTGGCCAGGGTCCGGACCATCCGGTCCCGACCTCGCCCGCACGCTCCGAAAAGGGAAGAGGGCCCACGAGAAAGGGGACACCATCATGGGTAACGCCGTCCCACACGACGTGTCATTCAACTTCGTTCCCCGCGCCTACCGGCCGGCCAAGCCCCGCACCTTCGGGATGACCGAGATCCGGGCGCCCTACTACAGCACCTTCGGCACCCGCCACCTGCGGGACGTCTTCGATGTCGCCGGCCAGTGGGTCGACGGCATCAAGTGGGCCGGTGGCTCGTTCTCGCTGGTGCCGACCGAGCAGGTGCGCGCCTTCAGCGACATCGCCCACGAGCACGGAGCCTACGTGTCTTCGGGCGGATGGATCGAGACCGTGCTGCGCTACGGCGACGACGCGGTCGACCGGTACCTGAGGGAGGCCAAGGAGGTCGGCTTCGACGTCATCGAGATCTCCACGGGCTTCATCATGCTCAACACCTCCGGGTTGTTGCGCCTGGTGGAAAAGGTCGTCGACGCCGGGCTGAAGGCCAAGCCCGAGCTCGGGATCCAGATCGGTTCCGGCGGCGACTCCGGCCAGGCCGAGCTGGCGAGCGAGGGCGAGAAGGACATCGGTGACCTCATCGACCGCGCCGAGAAGACCCTCGAAGCCGGTGCGTCGATCGTGATGATCGAGTCCGAGGGCATCACCGAGAACGTGAACGAGTGGAACACCGGCGCCGCCGCGTCCATCATCAACGGGCTGGGCCTGGAGAACGTGATGTTCGAGGCCGCGGACGGTCCCGTGTTCGAGTGGTACGTCAAGAACTACGGCAACGAGGTCAACCTCTTCGTCGACCATTCCCAGATCCTTCAGCTGGAGGGTCTGCGGCAGAACGTCTGGGGCAACAAGTCCACCTGGGGTCGTGTCATCAACCCGGCGCCCTGATCCGGACCCCGGCCGGGTATTCGTCGAATACCCGGAACGGACACGCGTCGAAGGCGAGAACCAGGGCCGGCGCGGAGCCGGTCCGGAAAGCGTGAAGGGATACCCGGATGAGCGAGACGGGCGTGAGGGTCACACCGGCCACCGATCACACCCGTCGACGGCCGCACCCGCGTGGTCCGAGCCTCCGCACGGCGGGCCCCCGGGGTGGTGTCACCCCGGGGGCACGTCGCGGGTCACGGCTCAGGCCGAAGCGCCGGCCTGTTCCGATCCGCTCCGCTCTCGGGCGGGCTCGATCGATTCGGCGTCGGGGTCCCGACGCAGCCGGCGCACCAGTGGTGCGCAGACAACGGCCACCAGGGCCAGGCAGCCGCCGACGAGGAACGCGTCCTGGGTGCCCTGGACCTGGGCGGCGACCGCGTCGGCCGTGCCCGCTCCAGCGGCACCGATCGACATGGCCGTCACCAGAACGGCCACACCGGCGGCGCCCGCGAGCTGCTGCAGCGTGTTCATGATCGCGCTGCCGTGAGAGTAGAGCCTGCGCGGCAGCGAACCGAGGGCGAGCGTCATCAGTGGGGTCATGAGCATCGCCATACCGACGCAGAACACCACGTGCATGGCCACGACCACCGTGATGGAGGTCTGGGCTGTCAGGGTGCTCAGCCACCACTGACCGGCGGCGAGCAGGACGGCACCGGGGACGACCAGGGGCAGTGGTCCGACCCGGTCGTAGACCCGGCCGATGATGGGCGAGAGCACGCCCTGGATCAGGCCCCCCGGGAGCAGGAGCAGGCCGGTGGTGAGCACGCTCAGACCCAGGCCGACCTGGAGGTGGATCGGCAGCACCATGACGGTGCCGAGCATGGTCGCCATGCATACGACCACGATGATCAACGAGACACGGAAGTTGCGCACGGCGAAGGGACGCAGGTCCAGCAGCTCGCCGCCGGTGCGCGTCAGGGCGCGCTGGCGCAGGACGAACAGCACCAGGGCGACCGCACCGACCACCAGGGCCACGAGCGGGACGACGCTTCCATCGGTGAGTCCCTCGGCGGAGGCCAGACCGTAGACCAGACCGCCGAACGCTCGGGGGTCTCCTCCCGCACCTTCTTCCGGCACTTCACCACCAAGGAACAGGCCGGTCTCCCGGGACAATCGCGCCTGCTCCGGGCGATCGAGACCCTGGAGGTCACCGGCACCGACCCCGACACCGTGCTGCGCGACGTCGAGGCGGCGTTGGAGAAGGTGATGGGTCGCGAACACGACCCAGAGCGGGAGGAACACCGCAGGGTCGCGCGACTGCTGTCCGGAGACTCCGAACTCAGGGCGCTGGCCGCCGCCCAGGAACGCGGACTCGCCACGCGTCTGCGCGAGCGTCTCAACGACCGCTTGGAAGGGCTGGACCCCACCACGGTGCTGCTGGTGGTGGAGGTGGCCGTGGCGGTGTGGAGCGCCTGTTGGGAGCGTTGGGGAGAACTGGCCGCGCAGGGGCGCGAGGAGGACCCGGTGGAGTTGTACCGCCGGTGCCGGTCGGAGCTGCGCCGGATCGTCGGCTGAGCCCCGACCTCGGCGGGTTCACGGGGACGGGGCTCGTCGGGGTCGGGTTCGTCAGGACCGGTGGACGGTGAGGCTGTCGGCGGCCGCCGAAGCGGACTCGGCGCTCACCGACCCGGTGCGCGCGAACTCGCCCCACACCTGCCGCACCGCACGACCACGCCGGTCGAGTTCCTCCCAGGAGGTGCGGCCGACCAGGCTCGCCCGTTCCCAGGCCTTGCGCGTGCCCAGCAGCAACGGGATGTCGGTGATGTGCGCGGCCCCGAACGGGCTCCCCTCCGGCCGCCAGGTGAAGGTGTAGCGCACCGCCCGACCACCGGCCCGGCGATGGCGACGGACGAAGCCCCGCACGGGCCCGGTGTAGATGACCCAGGTGGTGAGGCGCACCAGGGCCCGGCGCAGGGTGGAGCCGATCACCGGCAGCTCGGACATCCTCTTGATCGGGGGCAGGAACTCGGCGAACAGCCCGGTCTCCTCGCTGGTGGCCCCGACGAGCACGTCGATCCGGGGCGCCGCCTCGCGCCAGGCGCGGGTTCGGAGGGACTCGGGGGGCAACGGATCGTGCCCGTAACGCGTGCCGAACGGCATGGCGCTGGGCAGCCCGAAGCCCCTGCCGGCCTCGACCGCCCTCTCCTGACGGGCGAGCATGTCGCGGGTGTCGGTCTCGGGGGTGAGGGTGCCCACCACCCCGGCCATCGCCTCGTACATGCGGTCGCGTCGGCTGAGGAGTCCCAGCGGGGCGCTCTGCACGATCGCGCGCCGGAACAGCCCTTCGGCGCCGCGACTGATCATCAGGTGGGCGACGGCGTCACCACCGGCGGACTGCCCGAAGAGGGTGACCTTGTCGGGGTCGCCCCCGAACGAGGCGATGTTGGCGGCCACCCAGCGCAACGCCGCCACCTGGTCCAGCAGGCCCAGGTTGGCGGGGGCGACACCGGGCAGACGCAGGTAGCCCAGGACCCCGAGCCGGAAGGTGACCGACACGACGACGACCCGTTGTTCGCGTACCAGCCGGGCCGGGTCGAAGATCGCCAGGTCGCCCGCGCCGGTGACGTAGGAGCCGCCGTGGAACCACACCAGGACGGGCGGGCGCTCGTCCTCGGCCAGGTCGACGGGCACGGTCACCGACAGGTGGTGGCAGTTCTCGTCCTGGCGACCGGTCGGGATGCCCTCGACCGCCTCGGAGACCACCCGGGAGATCGATTGTGGGGCGGCGGGCGCGGCCTCGGTGGCCTCGAAGGGTTCGGTGAAGGGTTCGAGCGGCGAGGGCGCCCGGAACCTTTCGGCCCGCGCGTAGGGGATGCCGAGGAACCGCAGGACCCCGCCGCGCACCTTCCCCACGATCGGGCCCGCGGGGGTGTCCAGGCGGTGGTGTTCACCCTTGGAGACGGAGGTGGATTCGGTCATGGCGGCTCCTACGTTCGCCCAGGGTCCATGATCGGACCTTCGGTCACCCGAACGACGGTACCCGCAAGGATCGGTCGCCCCCGGAACCGGAACGTCGGTCCACCGGCCTCGTGTTCGGTGACACCGTCGCGCGCGGCGTCGGCACACCCTGGAACTCCACCGGGGACCCCACCTGGTCTCCCGGGCGTGACCGGGACCGTCGTAGAGCGCCTCACCGAACGGCTCGACGCATACGACGAGGTGGTCCGGCTCCTCGCCGAGGAGCCGGACGATAGCGCTTAGGACCACACCCCCGCGTGTTCGGCGCCACTCTCCTCGATCGCGTCCCCACTGGTGAACGCACGTAGACTCCTTCGGGCCGCCCCGTCGTCGGGGCCCGTTGCCGTCCCCCGCTTCGGCGTCGCAGTGACGGATTCGACGGCTTTCTCTTTCCCGGACCGCCCGTTGGCGCGCCCGGTTCCGTTCTCCGACAGAGGAGACTCCACTTCTTCATGTCCTCCACCTTGCGCACCCGTGTGCGTGAAACCGGGCGCCGACCCGACCCCTGGGTCATCGGTGTCTCCGGTGGCCTGCTGGTCCTGTTCGTCCTGCTCGCCCTGACCCGGCCCGCCATGATGAACACCATGGTCGACGCGGCCTTCGCCTGGTCGACCCACTGGTTCGGCGCGTACTGGCAGGTCCTGCTCCTGGCCACCCTGGTGGTCGCCACCGTCCTGGCGTTCTCCCGGTACGGCCGGGTGCGGATGGGCGGTCCCGTCGCCCCCGAGTTCGGCTGGTTCCGGTGGGTGGCGATGGTCCTGACCACGCTGCTGGCCGCGGGCGGGGTGTTCTGGGCGGCCGCCGAACCGCTGGCCCACTACGTCGACCCGCCGCCGCAGTACGACGACGTCTCCGGTGGCATGGACGGCGCCGCGATCGCGTTGGCGCAGACCTTCACCCACTGGGGTTTCGTCGGTTGGGCGATCGGTGGTTCGTTGGCCACGTTGGTGATGATGCGCGGGGTGGAGAAGGGCCTGCCGCTGCGTCCGCGCACCCTGCTCTGGCCGCTGTTGGGCGAGCGTGTGCGCACCCACTGGTTGGGCACGGTCGCCGACATCAGCTGTGTGCTGGCGGTGGTCGCCGGGACGGTCGGCCCGATCGGGTTCCTGGGCCTGCAGATGTCCTACATCGGCGCCGAGATGTTCGGGTTCGACTCCGGATACGGCACCCAGGTGGTGCTCATCGGGGGATTGACGCTGATCGCCACGATCTCGGTACTGAGCGGGGTGGACAAGGGCATCCAGTTGCTGAGCCGGATCAACGTCTGGGCCGCGCTGGTGCTCATCGTCTCGATCGTCGGACTGGCCTCACTGCCCTACGTCATCGACCTGTTCCTCCAGGCGAGCGCCGTGCACGTACGCGAGTTCGTACCCATGTCGTTGTACCGCGGCGACGACGCCTGGCTGGGGTACTGGACGCTGTTCTTCTTCGGTTGGTTCATCGGCTTCGGACCGCTGATGGCGATCTTCATCGCGCGGGTCTCCAAGGGCCGCACGATCCGGGAGATCTACGTGGGCGCCACCGTGCTGCCGTCGGTGGTGACCATGGTGTGGTTCACCGCCCTGGGCGGCACCGGCCTGTGGCTGGAACAGAGCGACCCGGGCGTGATCTCCGACCCCTACGCCGAACACGGTCTGGCAGCGGCGGCCCTGTCCATCGTCCAGGCGTTGCCGTTCAGTTCGGTCCTGGCGGTGATCATGATCGTGGTGACGCTGATCTTCTTCGCCGCCACCCTGGACGCGATGTCCTACGCGGTCTCGGCGTCCAGCATGCGCGAGGGCGAACCGCACGCCCTGGTACGGGCGTTCTGGTGTGTGGGCATGGGCGTCACCGCGGTGGTGCTGTTGACCGTCGGTGACAACGGGGTGCAGGCGTTGCAGTCCGTCATCGTGGTCACGGCGGTGCCGGCGGGCCTGGCGCTGCTGCCACCGTTGTGGGGCGCCCCGCGCCTGGCCCGGGAGATGGCCGTCGAACAGGGGATCATCGCCTCGACCGAGCCGCGACGGATCAAGGAACCGGAGCCGGTGGGTTAGTCGGGCGGGGTCCGTCGAGCACGGACCCCGCTCACGTTCATTCGCCCTCGGCCAGGGCACGTTCGAGTTCGTCGAGACACATCAACCAACCGGTCTCGGTCCGTTCCGCCCAGTCGCCACCGATGAAGGTGTGGGTCAGTGTGAGCCGGCAACCGCCCTCGCCGTCGGCCTCCAGACCGAGTCGCAGGTGGTGCTCACCCGTCTCGACGTCGAACTCACGGAAGGCGAAGACCCGTCCGGGTTCGACCTCGGTGACCTCGGCCGGCAGTTCGGTCCCCTCCTCGTCTCGGAAGGTGATGGCACCGCCGACCCTCAGGTCCAGGTGTTCGGCCGCCATCGGGTACCACCGCGCCAGGTGACGGGGTTCGGTGATCGCCCGCCAGACCTTCTCGGGCGGGTGGTCGAGCGCCCGCACCAGTGTGAGTGTCCACCGGTCGTCGCCCAGAGATCGCAGTCCCGGCTCGCTCATGCCCCATCCCCCTCTGCTCCGTCCTCGTCCGGCATCGTGTCCAGGTGAGCCGCCAAGTCGTCGAGGCGTTCCTCCCACAGTCGTCGGTAGGGCCCCAGCCAGTCCTCCACTTCGAGGAACGGGTCGAGACCGAGGCGGTACCAACGACGCTGGGCCTCTTGGCGCACCCTCACGAACCCGGCTTCACGCAGGATGCGCAGGTGTTTGGAGACCGTGGGCTGGGACAGGTCGAGCTGTTCCACCAGGTCCCCCACCACGCTCTCGCCACGCTCTCGCAGATGGTCCAGGATCTGACGACGACGCGGTTCGGCGATCACCTCGAACACTGTATATGCCACATGAGGAATATACTCCGCCTGGCATATATGAACAAGCCCCCACTCGCCCGACGGGTCTTGCGCCCGCCAACGTCGCCGTGCTCAAGAACGGCCGGGCCAAGGCGGTGCGGTTCACCACGCTCGACGCGATCGGCCATACGCTCGGCCGTCAGCCCGGCGACGTGCTGCGATGGGTCCCCGACCAGGCGACCGGGACCGAATCGGGCCGAGCCCGAGGAAGGGGGCGCCGCGGCGGACGCCCCCCAATCCTCAGACCCGACGTCCGGTGAGGGCGAGCAGGCGGGTCCGTGGATCGGCGTCCTCCCCCACTCGAACCGGTTCGGCGAACAGTCCGCTCGCCGCCAATTCCCCCTCCTGTCCCTTCGTCCACGTGAGCAGCTCGGCGACCAGGTCCGGGTCGAGGCGCTCGTCCGCCCCGATGGCCCGGGCCAGGTCCCAGGCGTGCACGGCCAGGTCGAAGGTCATCTGCCACAGGTACAGCTCGGCCGGGGACTCCCCGAAGGACAGGTGGACCCGCTGTTCCAGCGCGGACGGGGCCAGCCACGCCGTGCGGGCCTCACGCGCCGCCACGGTCCAGGTCGCGAGCGGTTCCTCCCCGAGGTTGTCGCCATCGAACCGGTCGCCCACGTCCTCGACCCGGGCACCGCCCAACAGATGGGGCACCCACAACTGCTCGGTGGTCAGGTGGTCGACCAGGTCGTGCACGTCCCAGTCCGAACACGGGGTGGGCAGGGCCCAGTCGGTGAGCCGTACCGCCTTCACCCTGCGGTCGAACTCCTCCATCGCGGTGCCGTGCAGATCGATCAGGGATGTCACAGGTCCTCTTCCCAGGGTCATCGGTGTTCTCGCCGGGGCGGCCTACCCGATCATCGGCGGGTCCACACCGCCGGCTCCACCCCCGTGACGCCCACCTGTCAGACTTTGACACCACGAGCGACGCGAAGGCCTACCGACAAGGAAGACATGCAACGCGGTTACGACATCGTCCTGTTCGGCGCGACCGGGTACACCGGAGCACTGACCGCCGAGTACCTGGCGGAGAACGCCCCCCGCGAGCTGCGGTGGGCGTTGGCCGGGCGCAACATCGACAAGTTGGAGGCCGTGCGGGCCGAGTTGGCCGAGATCGACCCGGACCGGCCCACCCCGGACCTGCTGTTGGCCGATGTCGACGACACCGCCTCCATCCGGACCCTGGCCGCGTCCGCCCGGGTGGTCATCACCACGGTCGGCCCCTACGCGGAGTACGGCGAGCCCTTGGTGGCGGCGTGCGCGGCGGAGGGCACCGACTACGTGGACCTGTGCGGTGAGCCGGCCTTCGTGGACCGCATGTACGTACGCCATCACGCCACCGCCCAGAGCACGGGCGCGCGGATCGTGCACGCCTGCGGCTTCGATTCCCTCCCCCACGACCTGGGTGTGCTCTTCACCGTCGGGCGACTGCCCGAAGGCGTGCCCCTACACGTGGAGGGGTTCGTGCGCGCGCAGGGCACGGCCTCGGGTGGCACGCTGCGCTCGGCGGTGGGCGCCTTCTCCGACGCCGTGGGTCTGGTGTCCGCCGCACGGGACCGCCGGGCGATGGAGACAGGGCCGCGGGGCCGCAGGGTGCGCGTCGACCGGAGCGGAATCCCGCGCACCCGGTTGGCCCGGGGTTGGACACTGCCGCTCCCCAGCCTGGACCCGCGGGTGGTGGCGCGTTCGGCGGCGGCGTTGGAGCGTTACGGCCCCGACTTCAGCTACGGGCACTACGGGGCGTTTCGTCATCTGACCAGCGCGGTGGGCGCGGCCGGTGGCGCCGCCGGAATGATGGCGGCCGCCCAGGTTCCGGCGTTGCGGGAGCGATTGCTGTCGCTGCGCTCCCCCGGCGAGGGCCCCAGCGAGGAACAGTTGGCCGGTGGTTGGTTCACCGTGCACTTCGTGGGTTCGGGTGGTGGTCGTCGGGTGCACACCCTGGTGTCGGGCGGCGATCCGGGATACGCGGCGACCTCGGGCATGCTCGCCGAGTCCGCGTTGTGCCTGTGGCGGGACGAGTTGCCCGAAACCTCCGGGCAGGTGACCTCGGCGGTGGCGATGGGCGAGGCGCTGATCGAGCGACTGCCCCGGGCCGGGGTGGAGTTCAAGGTACTGCGGACCTTCGAGGGTTGAGGGCCTTCTCCGAGGAGGGCGCGCACGGTGGCCGCCGTGCGCGCCCTCCTCGAAGGCTCAAGGTCACGCCCCCCGAGGAGTTCCGGAGACCGCGCACCACGCCAGGGCGAGCGCCACGGCGTCCTCTATGACCGCGCCCTCCCAGGCCGGACGGGACCCACTCCACCAGGAACGCCACCACACCCCCACCACCGCGCCCATCGGGGCCGCCAACGCGGCGACGGCGACGGCCGGTGGCACGGGGCCGCCCAGGTTCCGGGCGAGCAGGGCCCCGCCCCAGGCTCCGGCGAGCGAGCGCGACAGCAGGACCGGCCCCGACGTGCGGGGCGGGATGCCCGGCGTCTTGTCCGCCACGAGTTCACCGGTGATGGTCAGCGCCACCAGTCCGCGTCGGAGCGTTCGTCCTTCGTCTCGGGCCAACAGTGGCGCGCAGGGTCCCAGGGTTCCACGTGCCCCCGATGCCAACCCCAGGGCCAGGGAACGTGCCAGGGTCCGTGAAGTGTTCATGGTCGTCTCCTCGACGTGGGTGCGGCGAGTATCGCACCGACCGACCGTTCCGGAGCCGAACGACGTGCCGGGGCCCGTGGTCGCACGCCCGAGGCGGGCCCTGGGCGCGCGGATCACCGGGAGGACGCCCACGCGGTAACGCCTCAAAATCAGGAAGGGCGTACACATCGGATCCGCGTGCCGAGTAGGTGCGCCCCCGCGACGGTGGGCGGCCGGGGCGATGCCCCGTTGAGGCCACCAGGTCCCCCGGATCGCCCGGCCCCACCGACGCCATCAGTTCTCCGTGAGCTCGGTCCCCTTGGTCTCCTTGTTGACTTCCTCCCCACGCCTGAAGGCGGGGGATTTCGGCAACCACCTATCGGTGGTTCGAGGCTTCCGCCCCGTCACGGGCCGCCCCGTGGCCTTCCTGTTTCAACGCCGACCGCCTCGTCCGGGAGGACTCCCGTTGAGGTCTCACACCGGCTCCGCAGGCAGATACCGCCGGCCCGGCGGCCTTGAGATTGATCGCCGCGTTCACATCGCGGTCATGGGTGGTGCCGCACCGCTCGCACGTCCAGGTGCGCACGTTCAACGGCAACCGGGCACGTACATGCCCACACCCAGGCGTCGAGCACAGCCTGGTCGAGGGGAAGAACCGGTCCACCACGACCAACTCCCGCCCATACCAGTGGGTTTTGTACTCCAACATCGACCGCAACTGTGTCCAGGCCGCGTCCGAGATGGCGCGGGCCAGGGTGCGGTTCTTGACCAGGTTGCACACGGTCAGGTCCTCGATCACGACCACTTGGTTTTCGCGGACGAGACGAGTGGTGAGCTGGTGCAGGAAGTCCTTCCTGCGATCGGTGATACGGGCGTGCACCCGCGCGACCTTGACCCGGGCCTTGGCCCGGTTCACGCTGCCCCTGGCCTTACGGGACAGGGACCGTTGCGCCTTGACCAACTTGGCCCGGTCACGCCTTTCATGGCGGGGGTTGGTGATCTTCTCCCCCGTGGACAACGTCACCAGGGAAGTCAGACCCGCGTCCACCCCGACCACGCCCTCAGAGGTCGGGGCGGCTGTGATGGTGTCCTGGCACAACAGCGACACGAACCAGCGCCCCGCCGCGTCCCGCGAGACGGTCACCGTGGACGGCGAAGCACCCTCCGGTAGAGGGCGCGACCACACGATGTCCAACGGCTGGTCCATCTTGGCCAGGGTGAGCTTCCCGTCCCGGTAGCGGAACGCGCTCGGGGTGTACTCCGCCGAGGCCCGCGACCTCTTCTTCGATTTGAATCGCGGATAGCGGGCGCGACCCGCGAAGAAGTTCGAGAACGCCCCTTGCAGATGCCGCAGCCCCTGTTGGAGCGGGACACTGGACACCTCGGTGAGAAAGGCCAGATCGTTGGTCTTCTTCCAACCGGTGAGCAGGGCCGAGGTCGCGGAGTAGCCCACCCGCTCCCGGTGCTGATCCCAGGCCTGGGAACGGGCGGCGAGGGCTTTGTTGTAGACCAGGCGCACACACCCGAACGTGCGCGACAGCTGCGCCGCCTGCACCTGGGTGGGGTAGAAGCGGTACTTGAACGCCCGCTTCACGGTCTTCCTGGCCATGGATCATGTTTTAGCAGCCTGAAAGCCGGTACACACCCCGAACGCGGAAAGAAGAAGGTGTTTCCTCCCCACCCTGAAGGACGGGGTATCCACACCCAACAAACCGATGACGGCGGCGATGAAGGGGGTGAAGACCGCGTAGGCGCTCCACTCGTACCACTCCAGGACGTTGCCGACCGTGCTGGCCAGCAGGGACTTGCGCTTGGATCGGAGTGTGCGGGCGGGTGGTTCGTCGACCCTACCGGGGGTGGTCGCGCTCACGAGGGGTCTCCTTGTGCTTCGGTGGCGGCGGCCTCACGCAGGGCGCGCCGCCGGATCTTGCCGGTGAGTGTCTTGGGCAGGGATGGGACGATGTGGACCTCGCGCGGGCGTTTGTAGGCGGCGAGGTGCTCTCGGGCGAACGCG
Source organism: Nocardiopsis sp. NPDC006832 (assembly GCF_040635885.1). Taxonomy (NCBI): domain Bacteria; kingdom Bacillati; phylum Actinomycetota; class Actinomycetes; order Streptosporangiales; family Nocardiopsidaceae; genus Nocardiopsis; species Nocardiopsis sp. NPDC006832. Next base: position 12,160 of record NZ_JBEYLC010000064.1, read on the forward strand.
ATGAGTTCCTCCTCGGTGGCCTGGGCGCCCGCGGCGAGGGAGACGTGGGCGACCACGGATTCGCCCTGGTAGGAGTCGGGGCGGCCGACCACCGCGACCTCGTGAACGGCGGGGTGCCGGTAGAGCGCGTCCTCGACCTCGCGCGGCCACACCTTGTAACCGGAGACGTTGATCTGGTCCTTGAGCCGGTCGACCAGGTACACCCATCCGTCCTCGTCGATGACGGCCCCGTCCCCGGTGCGGAGTCGCCCCGAGGGGAAGGTGTGGGCGGTGGCCTCGGGATTGCGCCAGTAACCGGGCACCACCTGGGGCCCGGACAGTTCGAGTTCGCCCTGTGTTCCGGCGGGGACGGGAGCGCCGTCCGGGCCGACGACGCGTGCGCTCAGGTGCGGCAGGGCCCGGCCGATGGACAGCGAGCCACTCGTGGGATCGACCGGTGCGTGTTCGCCCGGAGGCACCGCGATGACGCCGGAGGTCGTCTCGGTCATCCCGTAGGCGTTGTGGATGTACACGCCGAAGCGATCCTGGAACCTGTCGACGGTGGCCGGCGGGATGGGGGCGCCTCCGGAGTAGAGCAGGCGCGCCGAGGCGAAGTGTTCGGCGGTGGCGTCCGGATGCTCGTACAGGGCGTTGAAGACGGTGATGGATCCGATGGTGAAGGTGACGCGGTGTTCGGTGAAGGCGTCGAGCACCACTCCCGGGTGGAAGCGGTGGGCGAACACCAGCAGCGTGTCGCCCAACAGCGCCAGCGCGGCGTTGATCACCGCTCCGGTGATGTGGAAGAGCGGGGCCACCGCCAGGACGACGTCGCCTTCTCGCAGCCCCACGTGGGCGGCGAAGGTGGAGGTGACGGCCAGAACGTTGGCGTGCGTGTTCATCGCGCCCTTGGGCGGCCCGGTGGTCCCGGAGGTGTAGGCCAACAGGGCCACGGAGTCCCCGTCGAGGTCGACCGGGGCCGGTCGGCGACCGGCGTGTGCGCGGATCGACTCCACGAGATCGCCGTCCGGGGAGGGGTCCGGTCGCGGCCCGGGAGAGAACACCCGGGTGTCGTCGCGGGACTGCAGGTCCAGGTCGGAGGTGCCGAGCAACCACCGGACGGAGCTTCCCTCCAGCGCGGTGCGGGTCTCGGCCAGGGTGTCGTCGGAGCTGATGAGGCCGACCGGTTCGGCGTCCTCGATCAGGCGGCGCAGTTCCTCACCGCGGTACATCGGGTTGAGGACCAGGAGCGCGGCGCCGAGTTTCCACAGGGCGAGCATGCTCAGTGCGTACTGCGGGATGTTCTGGAGCCGGACCCCGACGCGGTCCCCGGGTCCCACGCCCCTCTCCGCCAGGGCGACGGCGAGGGCGTCCGAGGCCTCGTCGACCTCCCGTGCGGTCATGACGCGGTCGAAGTAGGCGATGGCGGGGGCGTCCGGGTTCCGGTCGACGCGGTGGCGCCAGGCCTGGACGATGGTGGTGGGCTGTGGCAAGTCGAGTCCCTCTTCTCCTCGTGGAAACGTCGACGCTCACGACACCGACCGAACGATCGCTCGGTCAGTGGTCCGTAGTGTTGTGGATCACAAGACCACCTGTCAATACGTCCTCGGGTCGCGAGCGGCGACGACGGGACCCGGTTCCTACCGGTACCTTTCAGCTCGAAGCCTTACGGAAGCGAGGAGTGCGGTGTCGGGATCGTGGCGTTCGTTCGGGGAGCAGCGGCTCTCACCCCCCCTCGCGGCGGCCCTGGAGTGCTTCGTCGAGCAGGGCTACCACGGCACGAGCATCCGAAGGGTCGCCGAACACGCGGGGTTGTCCGTGCCCGGCCTGTACCACCACTACCGGTCCAAGCAGGCCCTGTTGGAGGGCCTGGTCATGGCGGCGATGCACGAGTTGTTGGACCACACCGGTCGGGCCGTGGAGGAGGCCGGGCAGGACCCCGACCTCCGGTTCGACAATCTGATCGAGTGCCTGCTGCGCTTCCACATGCACCGCAGGCCACAGGCCTTCGTGGCCTCGACCGAGATCCGGAGCATGACCCCCGACCTGCGCACCTCCTACGTCGCCCTGCGCGACGAACAACAGCGCATGGTCGACGACGTCATCGCGCGTGGTCGGGAGGCGGGGGTGTTCACCACCCCATACCCGCGTGACGCCGGCCGGGCCGTGACCACCATGTGCGTGGCCGTGGCCTCCTGGTTCCGGCCCGACGGCGAACTCTCCCCCGACCGGCTCGTCGACCGCTACCTCACGCTGGCCCGCGCCACCGTGGGCGCCGCCCCCACCCGGCCCCGCACCCCCTGAAACCCCGCCCCCGCGCCGGGAGAGCGTTGACAGCCACCCGAGGGCCGTGACAATCTGCCGTCCACGTGACCGAGCGATCGCTCGGTCGGTTACCGGGTGGAGGATTGCGTGATCGATCTGGGGCACACCGCGAGGGCGACCGACCTCGCCCGGGCGACACGGGACTTCGTGCGCACGACCGTGCTCCCCGTGGAGGAGGAACACGACGGCGACATCGCCGGGGCCGGCGGCGACACCCTGCGCCTGCGCCTGCAACGGCGGGCCCGCGAGGCCGGGGTCTTCGCGCCGCACTGCCCAGTGGAGTTCGGCGGTCAGGGGCTGGACCTGCGCGACCGCGCACCCGTGTTCGAGGCGGCGGGCCTGTCGGTGTTCGGCCCGACCGCGCTCAACATCGCCGCACCCGACGAGGGCAACGTCCACATGTTGGAACGCGTCGCCGACCCCGTTCAGCGCGAACGCTACCTGGGCCCGCTGTGCCGAGGCGAGGTACGTTCCGCCTTCGCCATGACCGAGCCCTCCCCCGGCGCGGGCGCCGACCCCTCCGCCCTGTCGACCACCGCCACGCGAACGGCGGGCGGATGGCGGATCGACGGCCACAAGACCTTCATCACCGGCGCCGACGGGGCCGGATTCCTCATCGTGATGGCCCGGACCTCGGGCCGGCCCGGTGACCGTGGTGGCGCGACCATGTTCCTCACCGACGCCGACGCGCCCGGCCTCACCGTGGGCCGCCACGTCCGGACCATGGACTCCTCCATGCTCGGCGGTCACTGCGAGGTGATCTTCGACGGCCTGTTCGTGCCCGACGAGAACGTCCTCGGCGAGGTCGACGAGGGCTTCTCCTACGCGCAGGTGCGCCTCGGCCCGGCACGCATGACCCACGTGATGCGCTGGTTGGGCAGTGCGCGGCGCGCCCAGGACATCGCGGTGGACCGGGCCTGCCGGCGGGAGCTGTTCGGTTCCCGGTTGGGCGACCTGGGTCTGGCCCAACAGATGATCGCCGACAACGAGATCGACATCGCGGCCACCCGCTCCCTACTGCTCCAGGCCTGTTGGGAGTTGGACACCGGGGTGGACGCCCGGACCTCCACCTCCATCGCCAAGACGTTCGCCGCCGAGGCGATCCACCGGGTCGTGGACCGTTCGATCCAGCTGTGCGGCGGACTCGGGGTCAGTGACGACCTGCCCCTGGCCCGGTTGCTGCGCGAGGTACGCCCCTTCCGCGTCTACGACGGACCCTCCGAGGTCCACCGTTGGTCGATCGCCAAGCGGGTGGTCTCGCGGGCCCGCCGCGCCCACGAGGCCGGGGAGGGACCGCGATGACACACGCTCCCCCGCTCGACACGACCGCACTGGCCGCCTACCTGGAGCGTTCCGGCGTCGAGGTCGAGGGAACCTTGCGCGCCGAACCCATCAGCGGTGGCAAGTCCAACCTGACCTACCGGATCGACGACGCCACGGGGCCGCGGTGGGTGTTGCGCAGGCCCCCGACCGCGGGGTTGACCCCCTCTGCCCACGACATGGGGCGGGAGTTCCGTGTGGTGGACGCCCTGGGCGGCTCCGAGGTCCCCGTCGCCGACGCCGTGGCCCTGTGCGAGGACCCCTCCGTCATCGGGGCGCCCTTCTCCGTGTTCTCCCACGTCGACGCCCGGGTGGTGCGCACCCGCGACCAGCTGGCCGACCTGGACGACGAACAGGTCGCCGTCTGTGTCCGGAGCCTGGTGCGGGTGCTGGCCCGCCTGCACGCGGTCGACCACGAGGCCGTCGGGCTGGCCTCGCACGGCCGACCGCACGGGTTCCTGGAACGCCAGGTGCGCTTGTGGGGTCGCCAGTGGGAGCGGGTGCGCGACGGGGATCTGCCCGACCTGGACCGACTGTGCCGGGTGCTGGCGGACGCCGTACCCGAATCCTCGGCGCACGCGATCGTGCACGGCGACTACCGCATCGACAACGTGATGCTGGACCACCATGACGCGGGGCGGATCCACGCGGTGGTCGATTGGGAGCTGTCCACCCTCGGAGACCCGCTGGCCGACATCGCCATGATGTGCGTGTACCGGCGTCCCGGACTGGACCTGGTGTTGGGCGAACCGGCCGCGTGGAACAGCGACCGGCTGCCCACCGCCGACGAGATCGCGCACATGTACTCGCGGGTGTCCGGACGCGCTCTGCGCGACTGGGGTTTCCACCTGGGTCTGGCCCACCTGAAGTCGGCGGTCATCGCCCAGGGCATCGCCTACCGCGGCAGGCAGGGGGCCGAGGGCGGCGGGCGGGACCGGGCCGGTGAGGCCGTCGGGGAGTACGCGGCCGCCGGACTGCGGGCGCTCCGAGAGGCCCCGTGATGCCCGAGGCCCCGGGCACCAGGTTCGGCGGGACGGCCGGGGCCGTCCTGTTCAAGGCCGCATGTGCAGGGCGTGGACGCCCTCGGTGGTGGCCAGGACGATGACCCCGTCCGGGGCGGCCACCAGGTCCTCCAGCTCGCCCGGCCAGGTCCCGGGGACCTCCGTCACGGGTTGTCCGGGCCGATCCAGCCGACGCACCCGCAGCTCGTCCAGGTACCAGCCGCCCAGGCCGTCGGGGCGGGCCTCCTCCTCCTGGTAGACGGCGACCGCCTCGCCGTCCCATTCCACCAGTGAGGTCAGGGTGCGCGGACCACCCAGTTCGGCGACCAGTTCCAGGTCGGGCAGGGAGTGCACGCGTCCGGCGACCGCGAGCAGGGAGCGCCCGCCCACCCGGGCGGCCACCGTCTCGGAGTCGGCGTGGCTCTCCACCTCGCCCAGGTACTCGCCGTCCTCCATCAGGTAGACCCGCTCGCGCGGGTGTTCGTAGTCGGCGAGGATCACCGGGTCGAAGCCCGGGTCCTGGCCGGGCGCCACCAGATAGTCGCCGGCGAAGGACATGCGTTCGCCGCGGGCCTCGTGGCCTGGTCTGGAGTCGGTCAGGTCCGGCACGGTCGCCCCGGTGTAGGGGTCCACCGCCCACCATCGGGTGCCGCCGTCACCGTCCTCACCGAAGAGGAAGACCACCGCCTGCTTGTCCACCACCCTCAGGGCGACGTCGTCGGGCCAGCGCTCCCCGGGTTCGGCCAGGTCGGTCTCCAACAGCGGGATGCCGGTGCGGGGGTCGCGTACGCTCACCGACCGGCGTGAGGCCTGCACCAGGACGGTACCGGGCCAGTCCTCCCCCTCGGGGGACACGGCCAGGTTCACCGGCCCCTGCGCCTCGAACGCGGTCCCCAGGGGACGCAGCGAACGGGTGTCGAAGGCCCGCGCCTCGTAGCGCGACTTGCGCGGGTCGGTACTGAGGTCCACGTCGCCGTGCACGAGGACCGTCCGGTCCGCCAGGAACAGGCGCGGAAACCGCAACCCCCTGCGCCACAGCCGTTCCGCGCGCACGAGTCGCCCTCCCCGTCGTTCCTGGGTACTTCCACGCCACCACGACGTTATCTGTTGCGGCGAGGGGCCGTCCTCCCCTTGGGGAAGACGGCCCCGATGACCGGTCCACATCGCTTGTCCGGTAACGGTACCGGAAATCGGATCGGTCCCTTCCGTGCAGGAGCCGGATCGTCGTGTGCGTCCACCCGCCCGGTCGATCCACCCGATGCCGGCCACGCTCTGGAACACGGCGGGCGAACCTGACAGACTTCCGGGCCATCGTCGGTGAGCGAAGGAGACACGGGACGTGGTTCGAGTGAGTGTGTGCGCGGCCGAGGACTTGGAACGCGCCGAGGTACTGGATCTGTACGGGGCGGTCGGTTGGACCGCCTACACCGAGGCTCCAGAGGTGCTGATGCGGGCGTTGGGCGGCTCGCACCGATTGGTGGTCGCCCGCAGGGAGGACCGCCTCGTGGGGTTGGTCCGGTCGATCTCGGACGGCGCCACGGTGGTCCACGTCCAGGACATCCTGGTACACCCGGACGAACAACGCACCGGCCTGGGTCGGCGGTTGATGGACGAGCTGTTCTCCGGGTACGAGGGGGTTCGCCAACGGGTACTGCTCACCGACGACGAGGACGGCCAGCGCGCCTTCTACGAGGCGTTGGGGTTGGTCGAGGCGCATGAGCACCGGCCCTCGCTGCGGTCCTTCGTCCGGTTCGACCAAGCTCCCAGAGCCCCCCGAAACCCCTGAGAACGACGGTGGGCCCGCCTCCCCACGGGAGACGGGCCCACCGGACGGTTCCGGGGTCGGGTTCTGCTTCGGCGCCCGAACGGGCCGAAGCCGAGCGCGGGCCCCGGGAGAACACCGCTCAGCGCGGAAGACGCTCGGCCAGCCAGGCCTCGACGTCGGCCGAGGAACGCGGCAGACCGGCCGACATCACGGTGCGGCCGTCCTCGGTGACCAGGACGTCGTCCTCGATGCGCACGCCGATACCGCGCAGCTCCTCGGGGACGGTCAGGTCGTCGGGCTGGAAGTACAGGCCCGGCTCGACGGTGAGCACCATGCCCGGCTTCAGGTCGCCGTACAGGTGCGCCTCCTGGCGGGAGACCGCGCAGTCGTGCACGTCCAAGCCGAGCATGTGACCGGTGCCGTGCAGGGTGTAGCGACGCTGCAGACCCAGTTCCAGGACGCGCTCGACCGGGCCCTCCAGCAGGCCCCACTCGACCAGACCCTCGGCGAGCACGCGCTGGGAGGCCCCGTGGAAGGCGGTGAAGGGCTTGCCCGGGGCGACGGCGGCGATACCGGCCTCCTGGGCCGCGTACACCAGGTCGTAGACCTTGCGCTGCAGGTCGGTGAAGGTGCCCGAGACCGGCATGGTGCGGGTGACGTCGGCGGTGTAGAGGGTGGTGGTCTCCACGCCGGCGTCGAGCAGCAGCAGGTCGCCCTCGCGCACGGGCCCGTCGTTGCGGGTCCAGTGCAGGGTGGTGGCGTTGGCGCCGGAGGCGGCGATGGTGCCGTAGCCGACGTCGTTGCCCTCCACGCGGGCGCGCAGGAAGAAGGTGCCCTCGACGTAACGCTCGGAGGTGTCCTTGGCCTGCGGCAGCGCCTTGGCCACGTCACCGAAGCCGCGCGTGGTGGCGTCCACGGCCAGCTGCAGCTGGGCGATCTCCCACTCGTCCTTGACCAGACGGTGGTCGGCCAAGGCGACGCCCAGGTCCTCGTCGAGCTTGACGGACTTGGCGCGCGACTCCTCGTCGGTGTCGGCGCGCAGCTCGTCCACGACGGCGTCGATCTCGGCGTCGTGGCCGCGCACGACGCGCGTGGTGACGGTGGCGTCGGCGCGCAGGGCGGCGGGCAGGGTGCGCACGTCGGCGGTGGCCACGCCCAGCAGGGCGGCGGCCTCCTCCAGGCTGTTGCGGCGACCGGTCCACAGCTCGCCGTAGCCACCGAGCCAGAACTCGCCGTTGTCGCGGTTGGAGCGCGGCTTGAGGTAGAGCACCACGTCGTGGCCGCCGTCGGCCTTCGGGGTGAGCACCAGGCAGTTGCCGTCGGTGGTGTCACCGGTCAGGTAGGCGTAGTTCGTGGCGGCGCGGAAGGGGTATTCGGTGTCGTTGGAGCGGGTCAGGTACTGGCCGGAGGGGATGACCAGACGGTCGCCGGGGAAGGCGGCGCCGATCGTCGCGCGACGGCGGGCGGTGTGCTCGGCCTGCTCGATCGGCTCCAGGTCGCGCATCTCGGTGTCGGCCCAACCGGTGCGCATCCACCCGGCGAGCTCGTCGGAGACCGACTGCGCCTGGCCGTTCTTACGTGGACTGAACACGGGGGCGTCCGTCTCGGCCTGGGGGCGCTGCTGCTCGCTCACGTCGTGCACTCTCCTCGTCGAGTTCGCCGGAAGGGCGTAAAAAGCTCTGTGACCTGCCGTTGGTGACGGCCTTGTCGTCCATCGTAGGGGGCCGGGCGGAACCGCGCCCGACCCCGGGACATAGCGCTGCCCATAACGTGCCGGTCGAAAACGCCCGCGGTCAGGGACGAAGGTCGTGGGCGAAGGGGACGGCCTTGGGGTAGGGCAGGTCCTCGATGGTGGTCGGGTCCACCCACCTGTAGCCGATCCGTTCGTAGAGGGCCACGGCCTCGGGCTGGGAGGGCCCGGTGAAGAGGATCACGGAGTGGTAGCCGAGGTCGCGGGCGGCGTCCTCCAGCGCGGTCATGATGAGCCGACCCAGGCCCTTGCGGCGGTGCGCCGCCGAGGTCCAGATCCGTTTGAACTCGACCGTGCTCGGCGCACCGTCGCGTTCCGGACGGTAGGGACGCAGCGCGCCACCGGCGACGATCTCACCGTCCAGTTCGGCCAGGACCATACGACCCAGGGGCGCGACGAACTCGGTGACGGGGTATCGGCCCAGTTCGGCGGCGGCCCCCTCTGCTCCGTAGCGTTCGGTGTACTCGCCCAGCAGGCCGTCGAGCAGCCCCTGGACGCGGGGATCGTCGTGTTCCACCCTCAGCATCCGCACCCGCCCGGGTTCGAGCCGGGTGCTCTCGGCCCGTGCCGTCTCGGTCATGCCGCTCCCCTCTCCCACGTTCACGCCCACCCGCCTCCGGAGTCGGTGTGGACGTCTTTTCGTCCGCCGGAATACTACGGCCCGACACCTACGACACGAATGTCGCATGAGACACAGATGAGCCCCCGCTTGCCCCGTTCTCATACGGCTCTGGTTAGTGTGTGCCCATGTCAGTCACCGAACGCATCCTGCTGGGACCGGGGCCGAGCAACCCCTACCCCGAGGCGACCCTGGGCCTGGCCGCCCCGCTCCTCGGTCACCTCGACCCGGAGTTCCTCGCCATGTTGGAACGCGCCTCTGGACGGCTGCGTTCCCTGTGGGGCACCGAGAATCCGCTCACACTGCCGCTCTCGGGCACCGGTTCCCTGGGAATGGAGGCGGCCTTCGCCAACACCGTGCGCCCCGGCGACCAGGTGGTCGTCGCCGTCAACGGGCTGTTCGGTGAACGCATGTGCGAGGTCGCCTCGCGCTACGGCGCGCACGTGATCCGGGTGGACCACGAGTGGGGACGACCCGTCGACACCCAGCGGGTACTGGACGCCCACCCCGCGCCCGCCCTGGTCGCGGCGGTGCACGCCGAGACCTCCACCGGTGTGGTCAGCGACATCGGCGCCCTGGGCCGGGCCCTGCGCGAGCGCTCCGACGACACCCTGCTGCTGGCCGACTGCGTCACCTCCCTGGGCGGCATGCCCATGGACCTGGACGAGTGGAAGGTCGACATCGCCTACTCCGGCACCCAGAAGTGTCTGGGCGTGGCGCCGGGGCTGGCTCCCTTCACCTTCTCCGAACGCGCCTGGGAGCAGCGGGTCCCCTCCCCGCCGGTCTGGTACCTGGACCTGGGACTGCTCGGCGCGTACGTGCGCGGTGGCCCGAGCGGTCGCGCCTACCACCACACCGCCCCCACCGCGATGGTGGCCTCCCTGGACGCGGCGCTGACCCGCATCGAGGAGGAGGGCATGGAGGCGGTGGCCGCCCGTCACGCGGCGGCCGGGGCGCACCTGCGCGAGGGCCTGCAGGAGATGGGTCTGGAGCTGTTCGCCGCCGAGGGGCACCGACTGGCACAGTTGACGTCGGTACGGGTGCCCGAGGGTGTGGATTCGGGCAAGGTCCGTGAGCGGCTGCTGCGCGAGTACGACCTGGAGATCGGCGCGGGTGTGGGTCCCTACGCGTCGACGGTGTGGCGGATCGGGCTGATGGGCCACAACGCCCGCCTGAACCGGGCCGAGCTGGTGCTGGCGGCGCTGCGCCGCGTCCTGGGCCGTCAGGGCGTGTAGGCCAAGGTCCACCCGTCGTGACGTTCGGCACGGCACCTCGCCGCGTTGGCGAAGAGCCCGCATGGGAACAGGGAGGTCCCGGGGCCCTTGGTCGATCGTGGACCTCGACGTCCTTCCCCGGCGTGGGCGGCCCCGGCCTCATTCGGCGTTGGGCCCATAGCGGTTGTCGTGGTCGCGCGGGTCGTCCGGGTCGGCGATGTTGCCCACCGTCATGGCGATCGGTGGCAACACCGAGGCCACCACGCACATGGCCACCGCCCACCCGGTCCCGAAGAAGTGGTAGACGGGCGCGGACGCGGCGAACAGCACCAGGCACGTGCCCATGAGGAGCACGTACCACAGCTTCCTGCGTTTGATTCCCCTCACCCCCGAGCGTCGTCGATCGGGTCCTGACCTGTAGGTTATCCGCTCAGGTCGGCGGCCTCCGGGGCCTCGGCGCCCACGCGACGCGCGGTGGCCAGGGCCGGCCGCGGCGGGCTGAACCGGGTCAGCGAACGCAACGCACCGGAACCGTTCTCCATCCGGTATCCGGCGTCCAGTAGCCGCTGTTCGGCCTCCTCGGCGCTGAGCACGGTGGCCTCGTCGAAGACCTTGTTGTAGAGGTTCTCCGGCACCCGGTTGAGACCGGAGCGCATCAGGCGCAGCGCCGCGGTGGCGGTGGTGTCGGCACCCGGGACCTGGGGGATCATCCCGTAGGCGTGGCGGGCCCAGGCGGGCAGGGTCGTGTAGGACAGGGCGCCCACCGGCAGCCACAGTGGTTTGAGCGGGGCCAGCCAGGCCAGTCGTTCGGGGACCTTGGGCCACAGCAGGAAACGGACCGCCTGGCGGGCCTCTTCGGTGACCTTGAGTTCGGGGCGCACGGCCGCCAGGTAGCGGCGCATGTCGGCGACGTTGCGCGGCACGTCGTCGCGGGACAGTCCCACGTAGCCGGCGGTGAGCGACTGTTCGTCCAGGTAGCGGTCCATGTCGGCGGGGCTCAGTTCGAGCCCGGCGCGCACGGTGGTCTCCAGGTAGGACGTGACCTCGGCGCAGTGCACCCACACCAGCAGGTCGTGCTGGTCGACCCGGTGCAGGCGCCCGGTGGCGGGGTCGGTGAAGCTCAGGGCGCGGTGCACCCGACGAATGTGTTCGCCCAGGGTCTCGGCCTCGGTGTGGCTGCCGTAGGTGGTGACCGCGATGAAGTGGGCGGTGCGCAGCAGGCGGCCGGTGGGGTCGCTCCGGAAGTCGGAGCGCTGCCACACCCCCTGCATGGCGATCGGGTGCAGCGCCTGGAGCATCAGGGCTCGTACTCCGGCCACCCACATCGAGCGGTCCAGGTGTACGCGCCAGGTGACGCTCTCGGGGGCGGCGACCGTCGGTTGCATCCGGCTCTCCTCGGGATGTGCGCAAGGGGAAGGGGTTCGCGCCGGGGTCGGGCTGTGCCGCGAGGCCGTCGTCTCGAAACGTCGACCCGTCCGACCCACCCTTCCAGGGACTTTCCCCCCGTTTCATCACCTACACCCGAACCAGGTGGGAACCGGGCACCGGAGGCGGTGGTCCTCCGGCCTGCCCGGTCCGCGGCCTCAGCCGACCTGGGCGCGCAGGAACGCCAGAACCGCTTGGACCCGACGGTGCACACCGTCGTCGGGCGGCAGGTCCAGCTTGGCCAGGATGTTGCCCACGTGCTTGCCCACGGCGGCGTCGCTGACCACGAGCTTGCGCGCGATCGCCCCGTTGGAGTGCCCCTCGGCCATGTGTTCGAGCACCTCGCGTTCGCGGGCGGTGAGGCGCTGCAACGGGTCGGCGCTACGGCGCAGCAGTTGGCGCACCACCTCGGGGTCGACGAAGGTGGCCCCCTCGACCACGTTGCGCAGCACCGACGCGAACTCGCGAACGTCGCCCACCCGCTGCTTGAGCAGGTAGCCGACGCCTTCCCCGTCCCCGGAGTCCAGCAGTTCGGTGGCGTAGCTCAGCTCCACGTACTGGCTGAGCGCCACCACGGCCAGGCCGGGGTGGGTGCGACGCAGTCGCACGGCGGCGCGCAGGCCCTCGTCGGTGAAGTCCGGCGGCATGCGGATGTCGGTGACGACCAGCCCGGGGCGGTGTTCGTCCACGGCCGCGATCAGTTCCTCACCGTCACCGACGGCGGCCACCACGGGGAAGCCGAAGCGTTCGAGCACCCCGACCAGGCCCTCGCGCAACAGCACACCGTCCTCGGCGAGCACTGTCGGTACCCGGGTCACCTCTGGGTCTGCGGCTGGTCGGTCGTGCAAGGCAGCTCCACTCGAATCCTGGTCGGCCCTCCCACGGGGCTGGACAGGTCCATTGTGCCGCCCATTACGGCGACCCGGTCCGCCATACCGGTCAGGCCGCTGCCGCGCGAGGGGTCGGCGCCGCCGGGGCCGTAGTCGGTGATCTCCACCGTGAGCACGTCGCCGCGGGGCCCTTCTCGCAGATCGGCGTGGACGGTGACGGCGTTGGCCTCGGTGTGCTTGTAGGCGTTGGTGAGGGCCTCGGCCACCACGAAGTAGGCGGTGCCCTCCACGTGCGGGGGTTGGCGTCGTGGCAGATCGGCGTTGACGGTGACCGGAACCGGACAGTGGTCGGCGAGTTCGGCCAGGGCGGAGGGCAGGCCGCGGTCGGTGAGCACGCGCGGGTGGATGCCGCGCACGAGTTCGCGGATCTCGTCGATGAGTTCGTCGGCCTTGACCTGGGCTGCCACCACCCGCCGATCGGCGGGTGAGTCCTCGTCGAGGTCGACCCGGGCCATGCCCAGGTCCATGCTGAGCGCCACGAGTCGCTGTTGGGCGCCGTCGTGCAGGTCGCGTTCGATGCGGCGGCGTTCGTACTCGAAGGCGTTGACCAGGCGGGCCCGGGACTCGGTGACCTGGCCGAGTTCGGCGTAGAGCTCCTCCTTGGGCGGACCGACCAGCAGGGACCGGGCGACGACCCCGTGCCCGTAGGACAGCAGGCCGCAGCCGTACAACAACGCGACCGCCAGCAGGGGTGAGGCCAGGGCGAAGGGCAGGGCCTCCTGGCTGGTGTAGAGCTGGAACGGGCCCATGCTCAGCGGCGCTTCCTCCGGGGCGGTGAGGATGAGTGGACTCGCCGCGAGGCCGAGCATGATGGCCAGCAGGAACCCGACCAGTGACAGGGTGACGACGAACAGGACGAGCATCACCACCGCGTAGGCCACCTCGCGCCAGGTCGCGGCCTCGGAGTAGCGGGTGCGGACCCATCCCCACAGTCCGGCGGGCGGATCGCGGTGTCCGCTGCCCGCCGGGCCCGGCAGGACGAGCCGGAGCCGGCGCCGTTCCAGCGCTCCGAGCGGGATGGCGATGAGCGGGCCGAAGCACAGCACCATCAACAAAGCGATGAGCAGGAGCGCGACCGAGGCGAAGGTCTCCCCCTCGCTGATCACGGCCAGGCCCACGATCACCGGCGTGTACAGCGGGAGCGAGACCATCGCGAGTGCCCCGCCGACCAGGAGGGTGGTCAGGGTGTAGGCCACGACACGCCAGATCCAGCCGCTGATCAGGTAGCGCGGGCCGGCCAGGGCCCGTGGCAGGGTGGCGGTTCGGGCGTCGGGGACGCTTCGGGAGCTCATGGTGTCAACGCTAGGGCGCGGTGTGGGCGCGGGAACATCCGCCGAACCCATCGGTTCGCGGTAGGGCCGGCCCTACCGTCGAGGTCCGGCCCGGCCGACGGCATCGCAGTTCAGGCCGGTAGGGTGGGCCGACGTGAGCGCGAAACCCGTCATCCCCGATGTCCTGGCCGCCCGTTACGCTTCGGCGGAACTGACCCGGCTGTGGTCCCCCGAGTACAAGGTGGTCGCCGAACGGCGACTGTGGCTGGCCGTACTGCGTGCCCAGGCGCGTTTGGGCGTGGACGTGCCCGTCGGTGTGGTCGAGGACTACGAGAAGGTCCTGGAACAGGTCGACCTGGCCTCCATCGCCGAGCGCGAGCGTGTCACCCGGCACGACGTCAAGGCCCGGATCGAGGAGTTCAACGCCCTCGCCGGCCACGAGCACGTGCACAAGGGCATGACCTCGCGCGACCTGACCGAGAACGTCGAGCAGTTGCAGGTACGCGACAGCCTGCTACTGGCGCGCGACCGCGTCGTGGCACTGCTGGCCCGGCTGGGCCGCCTGTCCGCGGAGTACGGCGAGACCGTCATGGCCGGCCGTTCGCACAACGTGGCCGCGCAGGCGACCACGCTCGGCAAGCGATTCGCCTCGATCACCGACGAGGTGTTGGTGGCGTACGGGCGGTTGGAGGAGCTCATCGCCCGCTACCCGCTGCGCGGGATCAAGGGCCCGGTCGGGACCGCCCAGGACATGTTGGACCTGCTCGGCGGCGACCGCGAGGCGCTGACCTCCCTGGAGAACGAGGTGGCCGCCCACCTGGGGTTCGAGCGGCGGTTCACCAGCGTGGGCCAGGTGTACCCGCGCTCCTTGGACTTCGAGGTGCTGACCGCGCTGGTGCAGTTGGCCGCCGGACCCTCCTCGCTGGCCAAGACCATCCGTTTGATGGCCGGACACGAGCTGGTCACCGAGGGCTTCGCCGAGGGCCAGGTCGGCTCGTCGGCGATGCCGCACAAGATGAACACGCGTTCGTGCGAGCGGGTCAACGGGCTGACCGTGATCCTGCGCGGGTACGCGTCCATGACCGGTGAGCTGGCCGGCGACCAGTGGAACGAGGGCGACGTGTCGTGCTCGGTGGTGCGCCGGGTGGCGCTGCCGGACGCGTTCTTCGCCTTCGACGGGCTGGTGGAGACCATGCTGACGGTGCTGGACGAGTTCGGCGCCTTCCCCGCGGTGATCTCCGCGGAGCTGGACCGCTACCTGCCGTTCCTGGCCACCACCAAGATGCTGATGGCGGCGGTGCGCGCCGGTGTGGGGCGCGAGAGCGCCCACGAGCTCATCAAGGAGCACGCGGTGGGTTCCGCGTTGGCGATGCGTCAGGAGGGTGTGGGCAACCGGCTGCTGGACCGGCTGGCCGAGGACGAACGCTTCCCGTTGGACCGGGCCGCCCTGGACACCCTGCTGGCCGACCGGATCACGTTCACCGGCGCCGCCGCCGACCAGGTCGCCGACGTGGTGGCGCGAGTGGACGCCGTATTGGCCGAGCACCCCGAGGCCACCGCGTACGCGCCGGGGTCGATCCTGTAGTCGCCGCTCGATGTCGAGAGGGGGTCCGAGGCCTTGTGCCTCGGGCCCCTCTTTCGTGGGATCGGGCGTTCGTGTCTTCGGGATATGGCGCTTTTCACTCGCGCTAACAGTGGGTTTGAAAGTTAACACCTATTACGGTTGAGGGTGTCGGACCACCCCTCGCTAGGAGACCCCCATGATCGACCCGACCTCCTTCGGTACCGCCGTCCTGGTTCTGGGCGTGCTCGCCGCCATGATCATCGCCTTCGGGCTCGCCGCCCTGTCCGACATGGCGCTGCGTCGCCGTGAGGACCGCGCCGCCAAGGGTTCCACCGGCGACTGAGCCTCCAGAAGTGGCACGTCCGCGCTCGGTCCGAACCCCGTCTCATTCGGTGGCGGACGGGAAACGCCAATCGCCCTCCTCGACCTGCCGGTCCTGCGCGCTCAGGTCGACGTCGGCCTCCACGAAGACCTCGCGGACCCGCTGCTCCATGTCCTCGGACATGTAGTGGTGGCTCAGGTCCAACCGGGCCAGATCACGGAAGATCGGGGCGCCGATCAGCACTTCGGCGCCTTCGTCGGTGAGCGTGCCCATCGACAGGTCCAGGGAACGCAACCGGCCCACCACGGGAGCCTCCGCCAGGGCGCGCACCCACAGGTCGGTGTCCTCGGCGTTGCGAAGCCCCAGGTGGAGCAGGCGCGGGAACGCCTCGCCCGACAGGGTGCGGGCCAGGTCTCGCGGGTAGGTGTCGCCCCGATATTGTCCGACCCCCAGCCACAGTTCCAGGTGCTCCAGCTCGGGCAGGTCGGAGCCGTCGATGCCGCGGGCGACGCGCGCGGGCAGGCCACCGGTCTGCACGGTGAGGGTGCGCAGCGCGTCGTGGCGTCCGATGTCCAACCCCAGATGGCTGCCCGGGTTGAGGTAGGGGTCGCCGGTGCCGCGCACGGCGAACTCGGTCAGGTTCGGGTAGGCGGCCAGGACCGGGGCCAGGTCCGGCTGATGGATCCAGGAGAGTTCGGCCTCCTCGGAGATGAGGTCGCCGATGAACAGTGCCCTGAGCCCGGGGAACCGGTCCGCGTGCTCCAGGAGCGCGTCACGGGCGGGGGCGCCGGGTTCGTCCAACTCGGAATCGCCCGCGGCTCCGATCACGATGGCCTTCACCGCGGTGGTGTCCGCCGCGGTCACGAAGGAACCGAAGTGGTCGGCGAACTCCTCCTCGGGTTCGAAGGACTCGACCTGGAACCGCCACGCGTAGGCCTCGGGGGTACGAAGGGCCGCGTTCTGCGCGCCGGTGTCCACGTGGTCACGTTCGTACCGGGGGGTCGAAGCCGACAGCTCTTCCGGAGACGCGTAGTCGAATACCGGCAGGCCACCGAACTCGGTGAGGTGTTCGAAGAACATGGGCCACTCCTGGTGCAGATGTTCAAGGTGTGAGCCATGTTTAGCACCGTGAGGTGACCAAACCCGGAAAACGCACGATTCGAGCACCGACGTTCAGGTGATGCTTCCCCCGGGACCGGACACCACGAAGGCATCGGAACCTCTTGGCGTCAGGTCCGTTGGTTTGCCCGGAGCGGGTACGGACCCAACCCCCGCATGCGCGGGGAGCAGACGTCGCGCATATCCAGGCGCAGTGCTTTGGTTGGGTCCATCCCCGCGTGCGCGGGGAGCAGTTCACCGCCAGGTCTTCCACTGCAACCGCTTGGGGTCCATCCCCGCGTGCGCGGGGAGCAGGGCACTCCTTGACACTCGCAGTCGTGGAGGTGGGGTCCATCCCCGCGTGCGCGGGGAGCAGACCACACCCTGGCCTCCGAGGCCGGACGGCCCGGGTCCATCCCCGCGTGCGCGGGGAGCAGTTGGTGGTGTCCACCGACAGGGTCATACGCGCGGGTCCATCCCCGCGTGCGCGGGGAGCAGCGCACCCTGTGGCCCGATTCCGACCGGGTGCGGGGTCCATCCCCGCGTGCGCGGGGAGCAGCACTTGGCCTGCCATCGGCGGGCGTAGTCGTCGGGTCCATCCCCGCGTGCGCGGGGAGCAGGACACCGTGCTCGACCTTCTGGCCGCTCCCGAGGGTCCATCCCCGCGTGCGCGGGGAGCAGTGTCCTCACATGAGGGGTTCGATGATGATGGAGGGTCCATCCCCGCGTGCGCGGGGAGCAGTCACCGTCCCCCACGCCCTGACCGACGTCCCGGGGTCCATCCCCGCGTGCGCGGGGAGCAGTCTCGTTGACCTGCGGGTTCATCCGGGGCGAGTGCTCAAATCTGCAACTAGTTGAGAAACAGACAAATCGGGCACCTTCTCAGATCCACGTCTAAGCATGACCCTACGCCAGACGAAGCAACCCCGTACCAGAGCACAGAACCCGTTTAACAGCGAGGGCGAATCAGCTGGGCCCGGTCCCACAAATGGACGAGCAGTTCATCGAAAGACCGAGCTTCGACCATCTCACTCGGAGACACGCCCCAGAATGATTGGGTTGCTTCTCCGAAGTAGATCAGCAGGCGCGGATGGCAGGCCTGGAGTTGCGCGGCCTGGTGATGTTCGCGAGCGAAATCGGAACGGTGCCCGCCCAGTCGGGGGAGCTTCTGCGCTCGACCGGCACGGCAGATGCGATGCGCACAGTCAGCGCACACCGGCCCCGGGGAAACGAAGCGGGACTTGTTCGGCCCAAAGTCCACCGGACGTCGGGGCGCGGGGATAGGGTGCGTCATGGAATCCTGCTTCCTCATGTGCAGAGTGGAGCTCGGGATTTTGTGGGCCTGGAAGAGCGCGGCGACGCTGTTCCAGGCCCGTTCAATTCAGGCCGACTCGTTCCGGAACGAGTACCTCGTGACAGGCATGCTCAGTGATTCCTTCGCGCCTCGACGCGAGTGAGCATGGAGTGTCGGGCGGAGTCGGTGAGGTCGAAGACGACCTGCATGGTGAGGGCCCGGATCCGATGCCCGTCCCAGGTCCAGGAAAAATCCCAGTACACGCAGTTCCGTTCGACCAGAGCAAGTCCGCTGTGCACCGCGTCAGGCTCCAAACGCGGGTAAGTGATGCTGGGGCTACGGCGGGGACCTTCGTCGGTGACGTACAGGTGCGGCAACAGCGGGCGGGTCTGGTCCATCACGAGTCGGACGGTGCCACCGGACAGACCAGAGCGCGAGTGACGGTGGGCGTTGTCGACCAGGGCACGGGCGACCTGGATCAACGGACGTGCGTGACCGGGCAGTACGGTGCGACACCAGTTGGCCAGGGGCACGGAGGGGCAAGTGTTGCCCAGGAGAACTCCGCGCCTGTTCGGGTCCACAAAGTGCAGTTTGTGCGGGTAAGGCTGCTCTGGCGTGGCCGAGTCAGGGTGAATATCCTGCATTCGTCTCACCTCGGGTGGTTCGGGGTGGGTTCACAGCCCCGGGGCCGCCTTCCACTTCGGCCACGGGGCTCTTCTCTTGCGCACCTCTGAACGAGCCAACTCAGGACACTTTCCGCATCCAGAGCTGAAGCATGAGGGCGCTTACGAATGACCCTTCCACCGGCCCTGAGCATGGTCTATATTCATCGCAGAGAACGTTCATATTCATATGGCTAGCGATTTAAACTGATAGACGAGCGATACTGGTGGTGAGTTGTGGGATCCGTCGACCCAGCCCGGGAACGCTTCGGCAGGCTACTCAAGAAAACCCGATCTCGGTCAGGGCTGACACAGCAGGAGCTGGCGAAGGCTGCCGTAATCGCGCAAAGCACCGTCAGCGAGCTTGAAGGAGGGAGAAAAGGGACACGGAGGGATCAAGTAGAGCGGATCGAT
>NZ_JBEYLC010000065.1:0-29687 GCF_040635885.1 Nocardiopsis sp. NPDC006832
CCCAGGCGAAGCGCTCGTCGCCGCCCTGGATGGCCAGTCCGACGACGGACTCGTCGTTGAGGCCGATGTTGAGGACGGTCTCCATCATGCCGGGCATGGAGAAGCGCGCGCCCGAACGTACGCTCACCAGGAGCGGGTCGTCGGGCCTGCCGAGTTCACGGCCCATCGTCTTCTCCAGCTCGACGAGGTGGGCCTCGATCTCCTCGTCCAGTCCGGCGGGCATGGTGCCGCTGTCGAGGTAGTGGCGGCACGCCTCGGTGGTGATGGTGAAGCCGGGGGGAACGGGGAGACCGATGTTGGTCATCTCGGCGAGGTTGGCGCCCTTGCCACCGAGAAGATCCTTCAGATCCTTGTTGCCCTCGGTGAACTTGTAGACATGCTTGGTCACGGGGGTGCTCCCTCGTTCTCGCGGCGACCCGGCGTTCGGGGCCGGCCTCTGGATCTGGGCGCGACCCTATCCACATCCGACAAAAGCAACCCTCCAGATACCACCACTTCATGGCATATTCGCAGTTCAAAGGCGTTAAAAAGGTCTATACCAATGGTCCAGTTATTCATCAGCGCCCCCACCTCGACTTCCTTGGGATCGGCGCACATCCATGGAACGAACCCACCGGTCAAGGCCGTTCGACCAAGGAGGATCCGAACGCACCAGGCCCACCACCGACCCCGGCGACCCCGGGACCACTCCCCCACCCCGGCCGACACTCCAAGCCCATATTGTGCGGGGCGACACAGCCCTACCTTTAAGTAACCTACGCTCCCGTAAGTTAGGCTTTACCCGGACCCGTCAAGGGGCGGGACCGGACCGGCAGAAGGGTGCGCGACGTGATCAAGAGGCAAGGGCGGGTGGAGACCGAGGCGAACGCCTCCGTACCCGAACGGGCCGCGACGGCCGCCGGTGACCTGCTGGAGGCCGTCAAACCCAGACTGCGCGGCTGGCTGCACCTGGGCACCGCCCCGCTCGCGCTCGCCGCCGGTGTGGTCCTGGTGGCGCTCTCCCCCACCCTGCCCGCGATGCTCGCCGCCGCGATCTACGCGCTCAGCTCGGTCCTGCTCTTCAGCACCTCGGCCGTGTACCACGTGGGCCGCTGGTCACCGCCCGCCCAACGCGTGCTGCGCCGGATGGACCACTCGAACATCTACCTGATCATCGCCGGCACCTACACGCCGTTCATCACGCTGGTCCTGGACGGCACCCTGCGCGTGGCCATGCTCGCCCTGGTCTGGGGCGGGGCGATCGCCGGGGTGACGTTCAAGCTCCTGTGGCTCAACGCCCCACGCTGGCTCTCCACCGCCCTGTACCTGGCCATCGGCTGGGTGGCGGTGCTGTTCATCCCCGACCTGGTCAACGGCACGCACCCGGCCACCTGGATCCTCATCCTGGTCGGCGGCGTGCTCTACAGCGTCGGCGCCGTGGTCTACGGGCTCAAGCGACCCGACCCCGCGCCCCGCTGGTTCGGCTTCCACGAGATCTTCCACTCGCTGACCATCGCGGCGTTCGTGTGCCACTACATCGCGGTGTCCTTCGTCGTGTACACGTCGGGTTGATCCACCCGGTGGCCGGAAACCGCTCCCCCCGGTCCGGCCGTCTCCGCGTTCCCGGGGAGCGTCAGGCCACGGGGGAGGCCGCCTCGATCAGCACCCTCTCCCGGCCCGCGTAGACGTTCATCGACTCCCCGCGCAGGAACCCCACCAGCGTCATCCCCGCCTCGGTGGCCAGGTCGACCGCGAGGGAGGACGGCGCCGAGACCGCCGCCAGCGTCGGGATCCCCGCCATCCAGGCCTTCTGGACCAGCTCGAACGAGGCGCGCCCGGACACCATCAGCACGCTCTCGCGCAGCGGCAGACGTCCCTCTCGCAGGGCCCAGCCCACCACCTTGTCGACGGCGTTGTGCCTGCCCACGTCCTCACGCACCACCAACAGCTCGCCCTCGGTGGTGAACAGCCCGGCCGCGTGCAGGCCACCCGTACGGTCGAACACCCGTTGGGCCTCGCGCAGCCGATCGGGCAGTCGCGTCAGCGTCGACAGCCCGACCCCCGCCTCGTTCTCGGTCACCGACCACCTGGCCTGGGTACGCACCGCGTCCAGGCTCGCCTTGCCGCACAGCCCGCAGGAGGAGGTGGTGTAGAAGTTGCGCTCCAGTGAGGTGTCCGGCGTCGGGACGTGCGGGGCCAGGGACACGTCGAGCACGTTGAAGGTGTTGGAACCGTCCTCGGTGGCGCCCGCGCAGTAGCGGATGACCCGCACGTCCTCGGTGTGGTGGACCACGCCCTCCCCCACCAGGAACCCCGCGGCCAGGTCGAAGTCGTTGCCGGGGGTGCGCATGGTGACCGTGAGCGGGGAACCGTCGATCCGTACCTCCAACGGTTCCTCGGCCACCAGGGTGTCCGCCCGCTCGCTCACCACGCCGTCCCTGATCCGCAGAATCCTCTGGCGTGTGGTGACCCGTCCCATGTGCCCCCCGTTCCGACGCCGGTCCGCACCGGTCGTGTGTCCGCGTCACGTTACAACCGTCGGGCCGACAGGTACAGATCGGCTCCTATCGCACCAGGGCATTTCGGGTGGGACGGGTAAGGACGAACGTCCCCGTCCCCTCGGACGAGAAGGGCCCCGTGCTCCGCGAACGCGAAGCACGGGGCCCGAACCCCGATGTACCGATCAGCAGCCGGGCAGGCGCTCCACCAGGTACATCTCGACGTTGTCCAACGACACGCGCTCCTGCGACATGGTGTCGCGGTCGCGCACGGTCACCGCGTTGTCCTCAAGGGTGTCGAAGTCCACCGTGACGCAGAACGGGGTACCGATCTCGTCCTGGCGACGGTAGCGACGACCGATCGCACCGGCGTCGTCGAACTCCACGTTCCAGCGCTTGCGCAGCGCGGCGGCGAGCTCACGAGCCTTGGGCGAGAGGTCGGAGTTGCGCGACAGCGGCAGGACCGCGGCCTTGACCGGCGACAGACGCGGGTCCAAACGCATGACGGCGCGCTTCTCCAGCTTGCCCTTGGCGTTGGGGGCCTCGTCCATGTTGAAGGCGTCCAACATGAACGTCAGCACCGCCCGGTCGACACCGGCCGCGGGCTCGATGACGTAGGGGAAGTAACGCTCGTTGCTCTCCTGGTCGAAGTAGGACAGGTCCACGCCCGAGGCCTCGGAGTGCGTCTTGAGGTCGTAGTCGGTGCGGTTGGCCACGCCCTCCAGCTCACCCCACTCGCTGCCCTGGAAGTTGAAGCGGTACTCCAGGTCGACGGTCCGCTTGGAGTAGTGCGACAGCTTCTCCTGCGGGTGCTCGTACAGGCGCAGGTTGTCCTTGGCGATGCCCAGGTCCAGGTACCACTGGTGGCGCTGCTGGATCCAGTACTCGTGCCACTCCTCGTCGCTGCCGGGCTTGCAGAAGAACTCCATCTCCATCTGCTCGAACTCGCGGGTCCGGAAGATGAAGTTGCCCGGGGTGATCTCGTTGCGGAACGACTTGCCGATCTGGCCGATGCCGAAGGGGACCTTGCGGCGGGCGCTCTGCTCGACGTTCTTGTAGTTGATGAAAATGCCCTGCGCCGTCTCCGGGCGCAGGTAGGCGAGGCCCTTGTCGTCCTGGACCGGGCCCAGGAACGTGCGGAGCAGACCGTTGAACATGCGCGGCTCGGTGAAGGAGGCCTTGGCGCCACAGTTGGGGCAGGCGATCTCGGCCAGGCCCTCGGCGGGCTCGTGACCGTGCTTCTCTGCGTAGGCCTCGATCAGGTGGTCCGCGCGGTGGCGCTTGTGGCAGGCCTGGCACTCGGTGAGCGGGTCGGCGAACTCACGGACGTGACCGGAGGCCTCCCAGACCTCGCGGGCCAGGATCACACTGGAGTCCAGGCCGACGATGTCGTCACGTTCCTGCACCATCGAACGCCACCACTGGCGCTTGACGTTGTTCTTCAGCTCCACGCCCAAGGGGCCGTAGTCCCAGGCGGCGCGCAGACCTCCGTAGATCTCACTGGAGGGGTAGACCAGACCTCGGCGCTTGGCGAGGTTGACCAGTGCGTCCATTGCCTCTGACTTGGCGGCCATGGGTGACTCTCCATCCGGCTGGCGGTCGGTGGATCGCTGTTCGCGATACATCGTCGTGTGTTGGGAACGCGGATCACGCGCGGAGCCACGGATGTGGCGCACCGGGCGACCGCGTCACCCCAGGCTAGAGCAACCAAGGGACTCTCGCGCACTCCTTTCCCAGGACCGGGGCCGGCCGACCCGCCGCGTATCAGGTCAAGGGGTCTTCGCGGGGTGGAGGATCTCGAAGGCGCTGGGTTCGTCGATGGCTCGGGACAGCAGCGGCACGGCGGTGACCTTGACCTCGTAGGAGGACAGGGCGCGACGGTAGAAGCCGGCGCCGTCCCACTCGGTCACGACGGTCCACAGGGTGGGATCGTCGGCGGCACGGCCGATGCGGTGCCACCGGAATCCGGGGCGTTCGGCGAGTACCGCCACGGCGGCGTCGGCGTCGGTTCGGAAGGCCTCGGTGTCGGCCTCGGGCACGGAGTAACGGGTGATGACGATCACGATCCCATTGTGGCCCAGGAGACGGGCCGGGCCGTCCCGGGAGTCCCGGAACGGCCCGTGATCGGGTCTTTCCGCGCCTACTCGCCGAACACCCGGTCCACGACCCTGGCGGAGGCCCGACCGTCGTCCAGCGGGCAGAACCGTTCGACGAACGACCGGTACTTGGCGCTGTTGCGCGCCGCGACCTCGTCGATGTCGAGCAGGGCCTCGATGACGTCGTCGGACTCGGTCAGCAACGGGCCGGGCGCGGTCTCCTCGAAGTCGAAGTAGAAGCCGCGCAGGTTGTCCCGGTAGCCCTCCAGGTCGTAGGTGAAGAAGAGCATGGGACGCCCGGTGTTGGCGAAGTCGAACATCATCGACGAGTAGTCGGTGACGAGCACGTCGGTGATCAGGAACAGTTCCATGATCTCCGGGTACAGGGACACGTCGTAGACGAAGTCCTCACCGACGATCGGCACGCTGTCGACCACACGGGGGTGGCGGCGCACCAGCAGCACGTGGTCGTCGCCGAGCTTCTCGTACATCCGGCGCAGGTCCAGGTGCAGGTCGAGCTTGTGCTTGCCCCGGGTGTAGTACTTGTCGTCACGCCAGGTCGGCGCGTACAGCACGACCTTCTTGCCCTCGGGCAGGCCCAGGACGCGCCGGGTGCGTTCGGCGACGCGCTCCTTGTCCGCGGAGAAGAAGATGTCGTTGCGCGGGTAGCCGGTCTCCAGGATCTCGCCGTCGAAGCGGAAGGCGCTGCGCAGGATCGGTGTCGCCCAGGGGCTGGGCGAGACCAGGTAGTCCCACTGCTGTGTCTCCCAGGCCAGCTTGTCGAAGTAGTCGCGCGACTTGCCACGGATGTTCTCCACGTCGAAGCCGATGCGCTTGAGCATCGACCCGTGCCAGGTCTGCACGACCAACTGGTCGGGGTGGCGATGGAACCAGGCGGGCTGGCGGGAGTTGGTCACCAGGTAGCGGCTGCGAGCCAGCTCCCGGTAGAACTCCTCGCCCTTGTGACGGACCGGGGTGAGGTCGTCGGGCAGGCGCACCTGCCCGTCGGCGACCAGCCACGACATCGGGTAGTCGGCCCAGCCCTCGCGCTCGCGCAGCTCCGCGTAGATGCTCTGCGGGCTGTCGGAGTACTGACGACCGGTGTAGGTGTCGAACAGGACGCCATCGGTCACCGGCAGTTCGCGCTGGGCCGGGTAGAAGACCTCGCGCAGGCGACGCTGGGCGAAGGTGCCCCGCTCCACCGGGCGCAGGTCGCTACCGACCTGGATCACCGGGATGCCACGGTTCTGGTAGGTGAGCGTGTAGGTGCGCTCGGGGCTCTCGGTCTGCGACGGCAGCTCACCGATGATGGCGTCGGCGAACTCCACGCCCACGTCGACGGTGGCCTCCGAGCCCTCGTCGGCGCCCTCCTCCCCGATACGCCCCCACAGCTGGTAGGAGCCGGCCGGCAGGGAGATCTCGCCGGACAGGGTGCGGATGCGGGAGGGATCGAAGCGGGTGGTGAAGCGGCCCCCGTCGCGTTCGATTTCGAGTTCGTGCTCCTCGTCGCGGCCCCGGGCCTTGGCGACGATGCGCAGGTCCACCCCGGCGGGGAAGTCACCGCCCAACACGAGGGTGCGCTCCTGCCACTCCGCGCTGTCCACCACGGGATGGGCACGACCGGCGCGCAGCTTCAGGTGGCCGGTGGCGCTGCGCAGCACCACGAGTTCCTGCTGGGCACCGTCGGAGTTGTAGGGACGTCCGGGCACCTCGTCCGGCAGGATCAGGGGCACCCGGGCCCCCGCCTCCGTCACGAGTTCGGCGTCCCACTCCTCCTGGCGGATCACACCGCCGCACTCGCTCAGGCTCCGGGCGAAGAGCTCGTCGGCGCGCACGCGTGCCCTGAACCGACCGCCCTCGATCCGGACCGGGTAGGTCAGGCGAGCGGTGCCGGGACGGCGGATCAGGCGCATCCCGGTGGCCTCCGCCGCGGGCGGGGCCAGCAGTTCGCCCTCGATGTGGAGTTCGGCGTCGCGCTTCTCGAAGTGGTGTTCGGTGACGCGGGCACGGGCGGGTTCGACGCTGATGAGCAGGTGGCGTTCCCGGCTCCAGTGCGGGCGGATCCACATGTCGCCGCCGACGCTGTGGTAGCCAGGGCGCTCGGGCTGACCGGAGACGGGGTTGGAGATGAACTTGCGTCGGGTCAGGCCGCGGTTGAACACCACCAGTTCGAGCTTCCAGTCGCCGGGCTCCCAGGTGCGCGACGAGCGCAGTCGACGCGGGTCCACGATCGCGGTGAAGCCCCCGTAGTCGTGACGGGCCGCGTCGGGCAGGTCGGGCAGACGGTACTCGGCGGCCAGGCGGACCTGGACGGGTACGCGGATGCGTCGCTTGGTGGCGGTGTTGACCGCGAAGGCGACGATGTGCTGGTGCCAGCGCTTGTGGGCGCGCAGGTGGCGGATGCCGACGCGCCCCTTGATGTGCAGGCGCCCGTCCTCCCAGTGGACGGCCTCGGTCTTCTGCCGGACCTTGATCTCGTCCTCGAGCCGGTAGATCTCCCGGGGCACGGACTTGGTCTGATCGTCGGTCTCGAAGAAGGGGTAGCGGATGTAGTAGCCCAACCCCTGACGGACGGCGGGCGCCTTCTTGATCTCGACGCTCTTGGCGAAGGTGGCGACCTCCAGCACGTCCTGGGAACGGCGCTTGCGCACCAGGTGGTACAGGAGTCGGTTCAGGACCGACAGGCCGCGCAGCAGGGACGGGGACACGTGGTCCAGGTAGGCGTTGACCAGGTCCATGGCGATCTCGCGCACCTGCGCGTCCGCGTCGTCCAGGCGCAAGAGGAGGTTGTGGATCTCGCCCTGGAGGAGGGTACGGTCCCACAGTTCGCGGTCGGCCGCGCCCAGATCCTCGGCGATCCGGCGCATCGCGGTCAGCCGCCGCTTCAGGACGGCCTGTTCCAGCGGCAGCCGGGTGTCGGTGCGTTCGCGCTTGAGCAGCACCGGGGCGGGCAGGACGTCGACGGCGTCGGCGCTCAGTGAGAGTCGCCGGACGGCGAGGTCGTCGTCCTGCGGGTCGATCTCGGGCGCGGTGCGCGAGAGCCAGAACTCCTTGCGCCAGAGCCGGTTGCCCAGGGTGGCGTCGGAGGCGAGGCCACCGATGTTGCGGGGGTCCTCGGCCAGGCGGAGACGGCCGCAGAGTCTCTTGTGCGCCTTGGAGGGCGAGGCGCCCAACTCGTTGAACCGGTACACGTTGCCGATGACCAGGTCCGAGCGCGTGTCGGTGGCACTGTGGAACAGGTGGGCGACCGCGTAGCTGGTCAGGGCGTCGGAGCCGGTGAGGAAGAGCAGGTGGCTGCCGCCGGCCTCGGCCGCGCCGCGTGCGCGGGCCTCGGGGTGGTGCGGCGCCGGTTCCCCGTCCAAAAGCCGAACGCGCAGGCCGGCGGGCGGTGCCTGCGCGAAGGCGCGGGCCGTCGCCAAGCCGTCCTCGCGCGCGGAGGCGACGGCCTCGTCGCCCTGCTCGTCCTCCTCGGGACCGGGCCCCTCGGAGCCGGTCTCGGGCTCCTCGTTGTCCTCGTTGTCACCGTTGGTATCCGATTCGGTGGCCCGCCCCTCGGGGACCTCCGGATCGGTGGACTCGTCGACGGTGTCGCCACCGCCGTTACGGACCGGCACGAGGACGATCTCGGTGTCGGTCCTGGCGTCGTCGGGCGACGCGTCCCCGGTCTGGACCTCGTCGCGTTGACGGGCCAGTGAGTCGAGGCAGTTCTGCAGATGAGGCTCGGTGACGTCGAACGTCACGATGACTGTGGGTTCGGGCACGGAAGTTGACACCCTCCGGAGGGTTCGTCGCGGTGCGACGTGCGGGCACCGTAGTGCGGACGGTCCGCGCTGATCAGACGGTCACTAACTGAATGTAGAAGGTACTTGACCCTTCGTGCACCGAGCCCCGGACAGCGAAAACCGGGGGGAGAGGGGCTGCGAGGGACGGGCGACGGTGCCCGCTCCCACGCCGCGGTGCCCTGCGACAGGGTCTGACCCACGAACTCGGCTTCCTCCCTGGACGGGATTTCCACTCGACGATCCTCGACCTTCGAGTGGTGTCGCACGCCTCGCGGCGGCGGCCGGTTCCTGCTTCACTGACATGGGCTTCACTGACATGGTGTGACCCAGAGGTCTCGGCAGACTGGCACGGATCGCCTACCCGCGCATGCCCGCCACCTGCGGCGGACACGCATGTGAATCTACCAGGCAAGCGGGACGGGACATCCCGATGAACACCGATGAAGGGGAAACGGGCGACGATGACCTCTCCCGAGCACGAAGACGAGCGCCCACTTCCCGAGGGGGACTCCCTGTTCACTCCGGGCGCGGGCCGACTGCGCCGCGAGGTGGAGCGGCGCAGCGCGGTCCCACTGGTGTGGTTGCACCAACGCCCTCGCTGGTCGGCACCGGTGGCGCTGGGCGCCCTGTTCATCGCGGGCCTGATGGCGCCGGGTGTGCCGGGGGCGCTCTGTCTGGCCCTGGTGGTGGTGTTCTTCTCATGGTTGGCGTACCTGACCTGGCCGACCCTGGACCGACGCCGGCGGGCGCCCCGGATACTGATGATCCTGGTGGTGTCGGTGTTGGCGGTGGCCCGTGTCCTGGGCTATTGACCTGCGGCGAACCGAACATCAAGTTTTGACAACCATTTTCGTTTTCGCCATAATGTGTGAGTGTCTGACCAGTTCACCGGGGCGAGGGCGAACGCCCCCGAGACCCCGCCCGCCTTCCAGGCCATCGACGCGCACGCCGCCTACGACGGCGCTCCCGTCCTCAACGGCGTCGACCTTCGGATCCCTTCAGGTCAGACCATGGCCGTCCTGGGACCCAACGGTTCGGGCAAGTCGACCCTGATGCGCGCGATGCTCGGCATCGTCCCGCTCACCTCAGGTGAGATCCGGATCCACGGCACGCCGCTGCG
Source organism: Nocardiopsis sp. NPDC006832 (assembly GCF_040635885.1). Classification (NCBI taxonomy): domain Bacteria; kingdom Bacillati; phylum Actinomycetota; class Actinomycetes; order Streptosporangiales; family Nocardiopsidaceae; genus Nocardiopsis; species Nocardiopsis sp. NPDC006832. The sequence continues at coordinate 9,476 of NZ_JBEYLC010000065.1, forward strand.
CCGCTTCCGCGACTGGAAGCGCATCGGCTACGTGCCCCAGCGGCTCACCGCAGGGGGCGCCGTGCCCGCCACCGTCCGCGAGATCGTCGCCTCGGGTCAGGTCGCCCGACGCCGCAGATTGTCGCTGTCCACCAAGGCCGACCGAGCCGCCGTCGACGACGCCCTGGCCGCCGTCGACCTGAGAGACCGGGCCGGCGACGCCGTACGCGAGCTCTCCGGCGGCCAGCAGCAGCGGGTGCTCATCGCCCGCGCGCTGGCCGGACGCCCCGACACCTTCGTCATGGACGAACCCATGGCCGGGGTGGACGCCGAGAACCAGCGGGCACTGGCCCGCGCCATCGCACGCCTGCGCGAACAAGGCAGCACCGTGGTCCTGGTCCTGCACGAGTTGGGGCCGCTGGAGAACGTCATCGAACGCGCCGTGGTCCTGGAGCACGGCCGGTCGGTGCACGACGGCGCCCCGCCCGAGGCCACCGGTGAGTGCGCGCGGCCCGGGCACGAACACCAGCACCCCCACCCCGATCCCAACGACCCCGACCCCCGCGTGGCGCCCACCGACGTGAACGCGGAGATCGTCCGACTAGAGGTGCCCCACCGTGACTGAACTGCTGCACTACGAGTTCATGCGGCGGGCACTGATCGCCGCCGTGCTGGTGGGTCTGGTCACCCCGGTGATCGGCACCTTCCTCGTCCAGCGGCGTCTGGCCCTGCTGGGCGACGGCATCGGCCACGTCGCGCTGACCGGTGTGGCGCTGGGCCTGATGACCAGCACCTCCCCCGTGGTGACCGCCGCGGTGGTGGCGACCCTGGGCGCCGTCCTCATGGAGTTGGTCCGGGTCCGTACCCGCACCAGCGGCGACGTGGCGCTGGCCCTGCTGTTCTACGGCGGCATCGCCGGTGGCGTGCTGCTCATCGGGCTGACGCCGGGGGCGAGCAACGCCACCCTGACCTCCTTCCTGTTCGGTTCGGTGAGCACCGTCGCCGAGGAGGACATCTGGGTCGTGGGCGTACTGGCCGTGGGCGTACTGGCGGTCCTGGCGATCTTCGGCCGGGAGCTGTTCGTGCTGTGCCAGGACGAGGAGGTGGCCCGGGCCCACGGGCTGCCGGTGCGCTTCCTCAGCATCCTGTTGGCGGTGACCGCGGCGTTGACCGTGGTGATCGCGATGCGGGTGGTGGGCGTGCTGATGGTGAGCGCCCTGATGATCGTCCCCGTCGCCGCGGCGCAGCAGCTCAGCCGCAGTTTCCGTGTGACCATGGGCCTGGCCGTGCTCATCGGCCTGCTGTCCTCGGTGGGCGGACTGACCACCGCGTTCTATTCGGACCTGGCTCCCGGAGCCACCATCGTCCTCCTGGCCCTCGCGGTGTACTGCGTGGCCGTGGTCGCCGGTGGGGTTCTGCGCCGGGCCACCAAGGGCCGTGGGGTGGCGCCGACATCGACAGGCCCCACGGATACGATGCTCCAGACCGATCGGGGGAAGGTGACACCATGAGTACACGACGTGAGGCCGTGCATCAGGCACTGACGGCCTCCTCCGGTTTCCGTAGTGCGCAGGACCTTTACGCGGACCTGCGGGCCGACGGCTCCAAGATCGGCCTGACCACCGTCTACCGCGCCCTCCAGGCGCTGAGCGACTCGGGCGACGTGGACGTGCTCCGCACCGACGAGGGCGAGGCCGTCTACCGCGCGTGCGACACCGAGAACCACCACCATCACCTGGTCTGCCGGGTGTGCTCCACCGCGGTGGAGATCGAGGGGCCCGCGGTGGAACGCTGGGCCGCCGAGATCGGCGCCCAACACGGTTTCACCGGGGTGACCCACACCGTCGAGGTCTTCGGTACCTGCGCCGAGTGCTCCAAGGGCTGAACCGTTTCGCTCGCCCTCATGAGTGAGGCCCCCACCGATCGGTGGGGGCCTCACTCATGCTCGGACGGCTCCGGGCACCGGGTCAGTCGGTGCGATGGTGCGTGGGCTCGCAGCGTTGCAGGGTGGGGCGCTTGGCGCTCACACCGTCGCCGGAGGAGCGACCGGTCAGCCGGCGGTGGATCCACGGGACCAGGAACTCTCGCGCCCAGTGCAGGTCCTCGTGGCGGGCGGTACGCCAGTCACGGGGCTCCGGCGGGGGCCAGGGTTCGTTCCAGTCGCCCTCGACCGGCACGTCCAGCACCTCGCACACGCGCAGGGCCAGGCGCCGGTGACCTTCAGAGGACAGATGCAGGCGATCCCAGCTCCAGGCACGGTTGTCGTCGAGGGCGCGCATGCTCCACACGTCGACGACCTCGCAGCCGTACTTGTCGGCGACCGCGCGCATGTGCATGTTGTAGGTGGCGATCTTGCCGCGCAGGTGGCGCATGACCGGCTGCCAGTTGGTGTCGAAGCCGGTGAAGATGACCACCCGGGCGCCGGTGGCGCGCAGTTCGGCCACCATCGACTCGAAGATCGCCACGACCTGGTCCGGATCGCTGCCGGGGCGCAGGATGTCGTTCCCGCCCGCGCACAGGGTGACGAGGTCGGGCTTCATCTCGACCGCGCGCGGCACCTGCTCGTCGCGGATCTGGCGAATGAGGCGACCTCGGATCGCGAGGTTGGCGTAGCGGATCTCACCGACGTGTTCGGCGAGATGCTCGGCCACACGATCGGCCCAACCCCGATAGCGGCCGTTGGGCACGCTGTCGCTGTCCGGGTAATGATCGCTCATACCCTCGGTGAAGCTGTCACCGAGGGCGACGTAGGACAGGATGTCCTTGCTCTTCCATTCACCGGAGGAACCGGTCCGCACACCACTCATGGTGTTCGATGATGCAACCCGAGACCCGGGTTACGCGACAGTAGGTTGATGGTTCGTCACGTTTTGGGGTGGACCTCACACCACGGGCGGTGCGCCCTGGGTCGCTCGGGGCGACCGCCCATGGTCCCCGCCCGCCGACCGGGTCAACGATCCTTGGTCAGGGGCGTCAGTTCAGGACGTTTGGCGGTCACCGTGTCACCGGAGGAACGCCCGGTAAGGCGGCGGCCGATCCACGGGCCCAGGGACTCCTTCACCCAGTGCAGGTCCTCACGGCGCGCCTGGGCCCAGCGCACCGGATCGATCTCGGGCCAGGGCTCGTCCCAGCGCTCGGAGGTGGGAACGCCGAGGACGTCGGCCACGCGCAGCGCCAACCGACGGTGTCCCTCGGGGGACATGTGCAGTCGGTCCTCGTCCCAGGCGCGAGAGTCGGTGAGCACGTCCATGGACCACTGGTCGACCACGTGACAGCCGTACTCGTCGGCGATCGCGCGCACGTTCATGTAGTAGCGCGCGAACAGGCCGATGGTGCCGCGCATGTACCCGGTCGCGATGTTCACGCCGGTGAAGAGGACCACGTCGCTACCGCCCTCGCGCAGGCGGGACACGGTGTGCTCCAGGACGCGGGCCAGGCGCTCGGGGTCACCGGCCGGGCGCAGCAGGTCGTTGCCGCCGGCGCACAGGGTCACCAGGTCCGGGGCCATCTCCAGGGTGGGCGGCAGCTGGTCGGTGACGATCTGCCGGATGAGCTTGCCGCGTACCGCCAGGTTGGCGTAGCGGATCTCTCCGACGTGGTCGGCCAGGTGTTCGGCCAGCCGGTCGGCCCAACCGCGGAACACCCCGGAGCCGTCCGCGTAGGGGTCTCCCACGCCCTCGGTGAAGCTGTCCCCCATCGAGACCAGGGACATCCCGGGTCGGATCAGTGCGTCCTCGCGATCCTTCACTTCTTCTCCCCCTCGACCGGGTTGGGCACGGCACCTCCGTACCGGCGGTCCCGGCTCGCGTAGATCTCACAGGCACGCCACAGGTCGCGGCGGTCGAAGTCGGGCCAGAGTGTCTCCAGGAAGACGAACTCGGCGTAGGCGCTCTGCCACAGCAGGAAGTTGGACAGCCGCTGTTCCCCGGAGGAGCGCACGAACAGGTCCACCGGGGGGACCTCGGGGGCGTACAGCTGCTGGGAGATCGTGTCCTCGGTGATCTTCTCCGGGGACATACGGCCCTCGGCGACCTGACGGGCCAGAGCGCGGGCGGCGTCGACGATCTCGGCCTGGCCGCCGTAGTTCACGCAGAACTGGAGGGTCAGCGCCGTGTTGTCCTTGGTCATCTCCTCGGCGTCCTTGAGCTCGGAGATGACGCTCTTCCAGAGCATCCCCGCGCGTCCGGACCACTTGACGCGCACGCCACGGGCGTGCAGCTCGTCACGGCGCCGACGGATGACGTCGCGGTTGAAGCCCATCAGGAACCGCACCTCGTCGGGGGAACGCTTCCAGTTCTCGGTGGAGAAGGCGTAGGCGGACAGGTTGGACACACCCATCTCCAGGGCGCCCTCGACCACGTCGAAGAGGGAGGCCTCCCCCGCCTTGTGGCCCTCGGTGCGCGGCAGACCGCGTTCCTTGGCCCAGCGGCCGTTGCCGTCCATGACCACGGCGATGTGGCGGGGTACCAGGTCGGCGGGGATCCGGGGGGGCCGCGCCCCACTGGGGTGCGGGACGGGTGCGGTGTACTCCCGCTGGTCCCGCCCTCCTTTGTCGAAGCTGAACAGGCTCAAGAACGCTCCACATGGCGCAGGGATCGAATTCCATTCTCCAGGTGCCACTGTAGGTAGGCCGCGACCATCCCACTGCACTCGGAGCGGTGCCTGCCGTCGCTGGCGTCCGCGCTGCCCCAATCGCCTCCGAGCAGGTCGAACATGAGTCGAACCGTCTCGGGGGCGGGGTACACGGAGCCGTGCGGGCGGCACACCGAGCAGACCATACCGCCGGCGTGCACCGCGAAGGCACGGTGTTCCCCCCGGGTTCCGCAGCGCGCGCACTCGGTCAGGGCCGGGGCGTAGCCGGCCACGGCCAGCGACCGCAGGAGGTAGGCGTCCAGGACCAGCCTGGAGTCGTGGCCTCCCTCACCCAGGGTACGTAGGGCACCGATGAGCAGGAGGAACTGGCGCAGCGCCGGATCCTTCTCCACCGCGACGACCTTCTCGGCCGTCTCCAACATCGCGGTCGCGGCGGTGTACCGGGAGTAGTCGTGGGCCACCGCCGTGCCGTAGGACCGAATGGTCTCGGCCTGGGTGATGACGTCGAGGGATCGCCCGGTGTGCAGTTGGAGGTCGACGTGGGTGCACGGTTCCAGGCGGGCGCCGAAGCGGGACTTGGTACGGCGCACGCCCTTGCCGACGGCGCGCACCAGTCCGGTGCGGCGGGTCAGGAGGGTGACGATGCGGTCGGCCTCGCCCAACTTCTGGTTGCGCAGGACCACACCCTCGTCTCGGTAGAGGCTCACCCCTCCATTGTCGCGGATGCGTCAGACCATCTGGTCGGCCGCTCCCGGAAAGACCGACCAGACGGTCTGTCCATACCGACGCGCACACCCCTGAAGTGGTTTAGTACCGTTTAGATTCCCTTTTTAGGACATTTGCTCTACTCTCACGCGCTAGGGAGTTTCGACGTTCGGGATGTGCCGCCCTTCCCCCTCGGCTTCACAGGACCCCCGACGTCGCACACGCTCCTTCTGACGCGGGCACGGGAACGATCACCCCGAGACGGATCTCGGCCCCGACCCGTATCCCCACGGGGGTGCCCGCGCGATCCCCGACCCCGCACGGAAGGTACAGCGAAATGGCGCGAGGCCGCCGAGGCAGGCGCAGGATGAGCGCTCGCGAACAGCGCTCGCTCCGCGACCACCCGTCATCGGAGTACGACGCTCGTTACGACGACGAGTACGACGATGACTTCGACGCGCGGGGCCATGGCTCCGCGCGTCGCAAGAAGCGCCGAGTGGTGCCCCTGGTCGCCGGGATCATCGCCGTTCCGGTCGGGCTGACCCTGGCCGGGGCCCTGGTCCTGAACACGGTCGGCGAGGACGGTTCGGACGCGGCCGATGGCGCGAGCGCCGTCGGAGAGATCGGGGAGGGCGCCGTCGCCGACGACTCCCAGGTCCCCGAGAACGCGGAGGACGACGATTTCTTCGACGAACCGACCGCGACGCCGGAGCGCGCCGAGCCCTCCGGTGACAGCGCGACCCTCAGCGCGCAGGCGACCGCCACGTTCTCCCCCCAGGACGGCGAGGACGCCGGCTCCGAGGGCGACGGCGGTGGTGGAAACGGCGACGGTGGTGGAGGCAACGGAGGCGGCGGTGGCGACGGCACCACCTCCAACGCCGGTGGCCCCCTGGCCAACGAGGTCGTGAACCTGGTCAACAGCGAACGTTCCGCGAACGGCTGCGAACCGGTGCACGTGGACGACCGGCTGACCGCCGCCGCCCAGGAGCACAGCGACGACATGGCCGCCCGTGACTACATGGCGCACCAGAGCCCGGACGGGGAGGGCCCCGGCGAGCGAGCGAACCGCCACGGCTACGACTCCTGGGGCGCGGAGAACGTGGCCAAGGGGCAGCAGAGCGCCGAGCAGGTCATGGACGCCTGGATGAACAGCGAGGGCCACCGCGCCAACATCCTCAACTGCGACCTGCAGGCCATCGGCGTCGGCGAGGCCGACCGGGCCTGGACGCAGAAGTTCGGCTACGAGTAGTTCGAGGAACACGCGCGACGGGCCGCGTCCCCGATGGGGGCGCGGCCCGTTCCCTCAGTGCCAGGGGTCGGTTTCGAGCGTGGCTCAGGCGCGGCCGATGGCGCTGCACATGGCCTTCAGAGAAGCCGTCGTGATGTTGCTGTGGATGCCCACGCCCCACACGACCTCGCCGTCGATCTCGGCCTCCACGTAGGCGGCGGCGCGGGCGTTGCCGTCCTCGCCCATGGAGTGCTCCACGTAGTCGTTGACGCGCACCTTGACGTCGACGTCGGTCAGCGCGTCGGCGAACGCGGAGATGGGACCGTTGCCGGTGCCCTTCAGCTCACGGATCTCGCCGTTGACGCGGGCGTCGGCCTCGATCGTGTACGTGCCGTCCTCACCGGTGCTGGAGCGGTGCGCCAGAACCGCGACCGGGCCCTCGTCGGCCAGGTAGGTCTTGGAGAAGATCTCCCAGATGCGGCCGGCCGGGAACTCGCCGCCCTCGGCGTCGGTGAACTGTTGGATGACCTGCGAGAACTCGATCTGCAGGCGACGCGGCAGGTCCAGGGAGTGGTCCCGCTGCATGATGTAGGAGACGCCGCCCTTGCCGGACTGGCTGTTGACCCGGATGACCGCCTCGTAGTTGCGGCCCACGTCCTTGGGGTCGATGGGCAGGTACGGCACGTCCCAGGGGTACTCCTCGACGGGGACCCCGGCCTCGACGGCGCGCTTGTTCAGGTCGTCGAAGCCCTTCTTGATGGCGTCCTGGTGGGAGCCGGAGAAGGCCGTGTAGACCAGGTCCCCGCCGTAGGGGTGGCGCGGGGCCACGGGCAGTTGGGTGCAGTGCTCGACCGTGCGGCGGATCTCGTCGATGTCGGAGAAGTCGATCTTGGGGTCGACGCCCTGGCTGAACAGGTTCAGACCCAGGGTGACCAGGCAGACGTTGCCGGTGCGCTCACCGTGGCCGAACAGGCAGCCCTCGACGCGGTCGGCGCCGCCCATGACCGCCAGTTCGGCGGAGGCCACACCGGTGCCGCGGTCGTTGTGCGGGTGCACGGACAGGACCACGTGCTCGCGGCGGGACAGGTTGCGGCTCATCCACTCGATCTGGTCGGCGTAGATGTTGGGGGTGGCCCGCTCGACGGTGGCCGGCAGGTTCAGGATGATCTCGCGTCCCGGGCCGGGGTTCCACACGTCCATGACGGCCTCGCAGACCTCCAGGGCGAAGTCCAGCTCGGTGTCGACGAAGATCTCCGGCGAGTACTGGTAGCCGAAGTACTCGGTCTCGCCCAGGTACTGCTCGGCGAAGCGTACGACGTGGCGGGTGCCCTGGACCGCGATGTCCTTGCACGCCTCCTCGTCCACCTTGAAGACGACGCGACGGAAGGTGGGCGCGGTGGCGTTGTACAGGTGCACGGTGGAGCGCTTGGCGCCGATCAGGCTCTGCACGGTGCGCTCGATCAGGTCCTCGCGGGCCTGGGTCAGCACGGAGATCTGCACGTCGTCGGGGATCAGTTCGCCCTCGATCAGTTCCCGGACGAAGTCGAAGTCGGTCTGGCTGGCGGCCGGGAAGCCGACCTCGATCTCCTTGTAGCCCATCTTGACCAGCAGCTGGAAGATCTCGTGCTTGCGCGCGGGGTCCATCGGCTCGATCAGCGCCTGGTTGCCGTCGCGCAGGTCGGTGGACAGCCAACGCGGAGCCTCGGTGATGGTCTCGGCGGGCCAGGTGCGGTCCGGCAGGTCCACCGGCTTGAAGGCCTGGTAGCGCTCGAACGGCATGGAACTGTGCTTTTGCTGCGGCACCATAACGGTGTTGCTCCTCGGGAGAAATCAGTGGCACGTGATGTAACGGCCGACAAGGCAAGCCGAAGTCCCGCGGCGAGGGGCCGACCTTCTAACGATCCCCGCCGCGGCCACTAAGGAGGAGCAGCTCGCGCAACATAACGATCGTCACGCTAGCAGACGGTCGCGAAATTTCGACACTCGATGCTCACATGCTGAGACGGTGCCCACGTGATCTGGGGTGACGCGAGGGGCCCACAACGATTTGAGATGATCGTTCAAAATGGGTACCTCGACTTCAAGATACAGGCGATGAGGGCTACCCTGGAGGGGAACCCTTCAGTGCTAGGGGGGTCATACGGAGTCCGTCGGCGGGACCCAGGGTGCGGCCAACACCCGAGGCCTCGGCAGGCCGGTAAGCCCGAGCCACCGCGTGCCGGTACCGCCGACGGACATCCTTCTTCTCTCAGCCCGTAGCGCCTCGGGCCACCGTCACCGGCGGCAGCGCGAACTCCGCCCAGAGCGCGATCACCGGCTCTCCCCACTCCCAACGAAGCCGCCGCGCGCCCCACCGGTCACTGAGGTGGTCGACCATCTCCAGGTTCCGGCTCTCGGACTCGGGATCGTCCGCCTCCGGGTACGGCATCGCCTCGACCGCACTGCCCACCGGCCGCTCGGTGACGATCAGTCGCAGCATGGTGCGGGCACCGTTCCGCCCCAGGGAGAGCACGCGCACCACGTCGGCGCTGCGCCCGCCGCGCGCGGCCCGTCTCATGGTCACCGTGAGCATCTCGCTGACGCAGAGGATGACGGCCGCCTGCTTCGAGGGATCCATGCCGGGCACCTTCCTCAGGTCCCGGGCCGCGTCGAACCTGGCCCTGGTCAGCGCCTCCACGACCTGTGGATACCGACGTGAACTGGGAAAACCCGGATAGGCGGTGCGTGAACCACGTGCTCGCGGCCGGACACGTTCACACGGACCGACCCGGCCCTCGAACCCCCTCATGCGGTCACCGCCCACACCGTGCGCTCGTCGTCCAGCCAGATGGTCTGTCCCGTGGGCCCGGCCGTCACCCCGAAGCGATCCAGTCCCGGCCGCCCGACCCGCTTCCACGCCATGTGGGCGCGCGCCCACTCGTCGAAGAGCATGCGCGGGCCGCGTTGCCTGGCCAGGACCCCTCGTGGCGCCTGGGCCGCGACCGCGCCCAGCGCCCAGGAACCGGACTCCGGATCGATGAGGTAGAGGGCCACGCGCAGGTCCGACCGCAACAGCGCCGGCCGCACGATCCGCCGCACCCCGGGCATCGTCAGACCACAGCACAGCGCGCTCGCCTCGTCCATCAGGTCCCACGCGTCCAGGTCGAAGGCGTGTGACCGTTCCTCCTCACCCGGTCTGACGTACCGGGAGATCAGGGCGGCCTCGTGCTCCCCCGCGAGCGCGGGAGCCCAGGGGCGCGCCACCGTGAAGTGGCCACGGGCACGATCGTCGGCGCCCACGCGCAGGTCGGCCACCAGGTCATGGGAGAAGGAACCGCCCCAACGGGTGAGGATCCGCCCTCCGGGCAGGCACTGTTCCACCCACCGGTCGGGCAGCCGCTCGACCGGCACCGAGGAGACCACCCGGTCGAAGGGCGCTCGGATCGCGCAACCGTCCACACCGTCACCGGCCACCACCGTGGGGACCGCTCCCGCGCCCAGGAGGTTGACGCGCGCGTGATCGGCGCGGTCGGGATCGATCTCGACCGAGACCACCGCGTCCTCTCCCAGGAACCCGCACATCAGGGCGGAGCAATAGCCGCTGCCCGTACCGATCTCCAGGACGTGCATGCCGCGGGTGAGATCGGCGCGGAGCAGTAGGTCGGCGGCCCGGGAGGGCGAACACACGGAACCACCGATCGAGCGCGCGCCGTCGAGTCCGCCGGCCTGGTGGTGTCCGACCGTGGCCCCCTGGTCGGCGTAGGCGGCCTCCATCCACGCCGTCTCGTCGTGCCACCGGTCGACCTCGTCCCGCCCACCGTCCGGGACGAAGCGGTCCGGAAGGAACCGGTGGCGCGGGACCTCGGCGAAGACCTTCTCCCAGTCGGAGCCCACTCGCACCTGCGCGCGAAGACGGTCGACCATCCTCCGGTGGGCCCGGCTCACGTCCCCACCTCCCCCGCTCCGACCGGGCACGTTCTTCGTTCGATGGCCGCCGGTCCGAGCTCCACGCTCATGGAACGCTCGCGTGTCGATCGGGAGATGGACATGGGGACCTCCACATGTGGCGGGCACACGAACCGATCAGGGTCTTCGGTCCATTCACCGGCCACCGAATCCGGGTAAGGATGAACAAGGCGAGCAAACCTCGTTTTCCCCTCGGCACGGAATCCCGCACAGATATACACCGGTGATATGTATGGCGAAATCGCAGCTCCAGACCCGGGTACTCCCGCCGGGTCCGTTCTGGAATCGAAACGACGTTCGTGGCTGCCTCGCACGAAGGGACGCGGGTGCCCTCTTGGGGCTCGTGCGCCTGCACACCGGTGCGAGCCAGCAGACGATCGGTTCGGCGATCGACATGGCCCAGCCCCACGTGAGCGCGATCATGTGCGGGCGCCGTTCGGTCACCGCTCTAGACACCTGGCTCCGTGTGGCCGACGGTTTATCCATGCCCTCGCAGGCCAGAAGGGTTCTCGGACTCGCGGCCTCGGATTCCGAGAATGAAATGGAGGCGTCGTGGACAGAATCCTCCTTACGCGTTAGCGACTCCTCCCCCGCCGCGGATATGGCGCGGGAGATGGCCGAGCAGACTCTGAGGGACCTGATGAAACGTAGAGAGGCATTCGCCATCGGCGGCACGATCCTGGTCGGGGCCGCGCTGACGGAACTCCTGGAACGGTGGACCGCACCCGGCACACCAAGGACCCGAAGTGGCGGATCGACCATCGGTGTGATGGAACTGGAGCGGATCGAGGCGGCGACCGTGTGCCTGCGCCACTGGGACGAACGGTGGCGGATGGGGACACGACGCAAGGCCGTGATCGGGCAGCTCTCGGAGGTCTCGGAGTTGGTCGAGCACCGACAACGGCCCGACGTGCAACAGCGCCTGTTCGCGGTGATGGCCGAACTCGCGCGGGTCGTGGGGTCGATGTCCTTCGACTCGGGCGACCACGGCACGGCGCAGCGCTACTACTCGCTCTCCCTGCGGGCGGTCCGGTACGCGGGCCCCGAGCACTCGTCCTTCGGGGTCCGGGTGCTGGCCGACATGGCGCGTCAGATGTTGGACCTGCACCACCCCGAGGACGCGCTCGACATCACGCGCCTGGCCCTGGACCAGGCGGCCTCGCTCGGGGCCCCGCCCTCGGTCCGTGCCCTGTTACGCACGCGCGAGGGGTGGTCGTACGCGCGCATGGGTCGCGTGGCGTCGTTCGAACGCACGGTGGGTCAGGCCCAGGACCTCCTGGCACGGGAGGAGGGTCCCGCACCCGAGTGGTCGCAAAAATTCGACGAGGCCGAACTGGCCGGTGTCGTGGGCGCGCGCTACCGCGACCTGGGTCGGTCCCTGGAACGGCCCGAGTCCGAACGGTTCGCGCTGAAGTCGGTCGAGTACATCTCGTCCGCGCTGGAGCGACGTGGGACGGGCCGGGGAAGGACCCTCGACCTGATCGGACTCGGCCGCACGTACGCGGCCCTGGGAGAGGGCACGGAGTCGGCTCGTTCCGTGCGCGCGGCGCTGGGATCGGGCCCGGGCCTGGCCTCGGGGCGGGTGCGCCGACGTCTGCGCGATTGGTACGTCGAATCCTCCGCACTGCACAAAAACCCGGACACGGCGGCGATCCGTGACGAACTTCCCCTTACCCTGCTGGCAACGCCATAGAAGACAAAGGGGGCAGGATGCCACGGATCGGGATCACCGGACACTCTAACCTGACCGAGGAGAGCCGCGAGGCGGTCGTCAAGGCGCTCGGCGCGGCCCTGACGCCCTACCGAGGCGAGGACCTGGTCGGCATCTCCTGCCTGGCGCGCGGTGCCGACCGGCTGTTCGCCGAGGCCGTCCTGCGCGCGGGGGGCAAGGTCGAGGTCGTGCTCCCCTCCGCGGACTACCGGGAGAACAAAGTCAAGCCGGAGGACCGCGAGGACTTCGACGGGTTCCTCATCCGCGCGTCGTCGGTGCGCTACATGCCGCACCGGCGGGCCGGCCGCGCCGCCTACGAGGACGCCAACCAGGCGGTGCTGTCGAACGTGGAACGGCTCTTCGCGGTCTGGGACGGGCATCCCTCCGACGGACGCGGAGGCACCGCCGACGCGGTGGTCGCGGCCCGGGACCGGGGGTTGCCGGTCGAGGTGATCTGGCCGGACGGCGCCCGACGCGGGTAAGCGGTCGAGGGGCGGCGGTCGACGTGGCACGGGGGTCCCATGTGGCCGGATCCGGCCACGCTCGGCATCCGCGCGGTCACGGAAAAAGCGGGCTTCACGTGGCAAGTACTCCAAACAAGACGATTCGCCATCTCGCGGCCGGAAAATCCGCCACATTGACAGGTCGGGGTGGCCCGATCTCCAATACCGCCTAGTATTCGCCGCCTCACTCCCCGCTCATGGAGGCATAGTGGAGTACCCCTCCCCCACGACCCCCGTCAGAAGAGTCCTCGTCCCCGTCGCCGCCGGCGCCCTCCTCCTGGGGACGCTGGCCACCGGAAGCGCCACCGCCGAACCCTCCTACGGTCTGTACGAGGTCGACGGCGTGAGCACCGCCGAGGAACGTTCCGAGATCGCCGCCACCGGTGTCGCCATCGACCACGTCGGCGACGACTCGTTGCTGATCACCGGCTCGATCGACGACGTCGACGAACTGGACTCCCTCGGTTACGCCGCCGAGCCCTACGAACTCCCCGAGACCCTGGCCTCCCCCGACCCGGGCTACACCACCTACCCCGAACTGCTGGAGATCGTCGACGAGGTCGTCGCCCAGCACCCCGAACTCGCCGCCAAGGAGGTCTACGGGCAGTCCTACGAGGGCCAGGACCTGGTCGCGGTGAAGATCAGCGGCAACGTGTCCGTGGACGAGGACCGGCCCGAGGTGCTGTTCACCCACTCCCAACACGCGCGCGAACACCTCACCGTCGAGATGGCGATCTACCTGATGGACCTGCTCACCGACGGGTACGGCGAGGACGACCGGATCACCGAACTGGTCGACGGCCGTGAGATCTGGATCCTGCCCAACGTCAACCCGGACGGCAGCGAGTACGACATGGCGGATGACACCTGGCGGGACTGGCGCAAGAACCGCCAGCCCAGCGAGGGTTCGTCGGCCATCGGTACCGACCTGAACCGTAACTGGGCCTACAACTGGGGCTGCTGCGGCGGTTCCTCCGGCGACCCGGAGAGCATCACCTACCGGGGCGACGCGGCCGAGTCCGGTGTCGAGGTGGCCGCCGTCGCGGACTTCGTACGCGGCCGCGTGGTGGACGGCGAACAGCAGATCACCAGCGCCATCGACTTCCACACCTACAGCGAGCTCATCCTCTGGCCGTTCGGCCACACCTACGACGAGACCAACGACGCGATGTCGCAGGAGGAGTACGACACCCACGAGGCGCTGGGCGAGTACATGGCCGAGGCCAACGGGTACACGCCCCAACAGTCCAGCGACCTGTACGTCACGGACGGGTCCATCAACGACTGGTTGTGGGCCGACCAGGGCATCGTGAACTTCACATTTGAGATGTATCCGAAGTCGCCCGCGGACGGTGGTTTCTACCCGCCCTCGTCGGTCATCGAGCGTGAGACCTCGCGCAACGAGGAGGCGGTGCTGCGCCTGCTCGACTACGCGGACTGCCCCTACCGCATCATCGACCAGGAAGAGACCTACTGCGGCTGAGCCGCCTCATCGAGGCCCCCGGTCCGCCCGCTCGGACCGGGGCCTCTCCTCTACCCGAGGCGATCGCGATACGTCAGCCCGTCCTTGACGATGACCGACAGGTTCCGCTCGGGGTCGGCCAACAGGGAGAGGTCACGGGTGGGATCACCCTCCACCACCAACAGGTCCGCCCAGGCGCCCGGCCGCACCACCCCCAGCTCGGCCTGACCATAGGGATCGCGGGCGCCGGACATGCGCAGCAGGGCCGCGTTGCCCGAGGTGCCCACGCGCAGGGCGTCCACCGGTGACATGTACCGGTCCAGGCGGGCGAACATCCGTGATTGTCGATCACCCGCGTCCGGGGCGAAGAGCAGGTCGGTGCCGAAGGCGATCCGCGCGCCGTGATCGCGAGCCCAGGTGAACAGGTGGTCCACTCCCCGACAGACCCTGGCGTCCTTCTCCTTGGAGCGCGGGTCGGGGAAGGTGTGGTCGCCCTCGGCGAAGGGCTGGGTACTCAGCCACGCCCCCTTGCTCGCGATGAGGGCGACCGTCTCCTCGTCCGCCAACTGCCCGTGTTCGATGGAGCGGACCCCCGCGTCCAGGGCACGCTTGATCCCCTCGGTGGTGAACACGTGCACGGCGACGTAGGTTCCCCAGTCCTGGGCGGCCTGGACCGCCACCCGCAGCTCCTGCGGGGTGAACTGCACCACGTCCAGGTCGTCGTAGATCGAGGTGACCCCACCACCGGCCATGAGTTTGACCTGGCTGGCCCCCTTCTTGAGCTGTTCGCGTACGGCGGCGAGCACCCGTTCGGTGCCGTCCGCGACCCGCATGATCCCCACCTGGTCCGCTCGGGAGAGGGGCCCGCCCAGGGCGGTGGGCGCGTCGTAGACGGCGGAGAAGTCGCCGTGTCCGGCGGTCTGGGAGATCGCGGCGTTGCTCGGATAGATACGCGGACCCGGGAAGTCACCGGAGTCGATCACGTTCTTGATCGCCGCGGTGGGCCCGCCCATGTCACGCGCCGAGGTGAACCCGCGCATGAGCATGCGCCGGGCCTCGGCGAGGGCCTTGCAGTGCACCAGCCCGTCCGGACCGGTCAACACTTCGAGGGCGGAGATGCCGCCGACCGCCAGATGCGTGTGGGCGTCGATGAGCCCGGGCATGAGCACCCGGGTGATCTCTCCCGCCTCACCGGCGCAGTCGATGACCCGGGCACCGTCGGGTTCGGCGACCGGGTCCGTGTGAGGGACGATCCGGTCGACGCGCCTTCCGCGCACCACCACGTGCCCGGGTTCGAGTCGGTCGTTCTCACCGTCGAAGACGCGTACGTTCTTGATCACCAGCGATGATGACTCAGAGTTCTTGTCCACATGGTCTCTGTGATCGCCTTGGGGTCTTTCGAAACCTCCGCGGATGTACCCGGCGAGGGAACGCCGGAAGCGGGGAAAGGGCCCCTCCTGCCGGTCTCGGAGGGGCCCTGCCACGGGGCTCGGGTGCAGGTCCGGCCCCGTGGCGGTCTTCGGATCAGGCGCTCGGCAGCGGCTCGAACTCCTTGACGGCGTCGATCGCCGGACCATGCGGGGTGTTGGCCTCGCGCTCGATCATGATCTCCACCAGCACCGGACGCGAGGTCGCCTTGGCCTCCTTGCGGGCCCACTCCAGGGAGTCGCGGACCTCGCCCGGTTCCCACACGCGCCGCCCGGAGCACCCGTAGGCCTCCATGAGCTTGACGTTGTCGGTGCCGTACTCGTCGTAGTGGACGTCCACCTGGTAGTTCATGTCGAACGGGATGGAGGCCTGACGGATCAGACCCAGGTACTCGTTGTTGAGCATGATGATCACGTACGGCACGTCGTACTGGGCGGCGACGGCCAGCTCCTCGACCATGTACTGGAAGCCGTAGTCACCGACGATGCCGACGACCTCGGCGTCGGGTTCGGTGTTCTTGAGAGCCTTCTTGACACCGATGGCCGCGGGGATCTCCCAGCCGAGCGGGCCCGCCTGGCCGCAGATCTGGTAGTGGCGCGGCTTGTACGCCTTCTGGTGTTGGCCGCCCCAGATCTGGTAGAGGCCGATGGCGGTGACGAAGTAGGTGTCGGCGTCGAAGACCTCGTTGATCTCCTTGTACACGCGCGGGGCCTTGACCGGGACGCTGTCGAAGTCCTCGCGACGGGTCAGGGTTTCCTTCAACTCGCCGACGCGGGCGATCCACTCCCCCACCCGCGCCTTGGTCTCACGACGCCTGGCGGCGGCGAGCAGTTCCCGGATGAACAGTTTGGCGTCGGAGACCACGCCCAGGTCGGGTTCGAAGACCCGACCGATCTGGGTGGCCTCGATGTCGACGTGGACGAACTTGCGCTCGCCCCGGTAGACGTCGATCTGACCGGTGTGGCGGTCGGCGAAGCGTGCGCCCACGGCCAGGACCAGGTCGGACTCCAGGAAGGACGTGTTGCCGTAGCGCTGGGAGGTCTGCACGCCGGTCATGCCCGAGTACAGGGGTGAGTCCTCATCGAAGGAACCCTTCCCCATGAGGGTGACCTGCACCGGGACCTGGAGGTACTCGGCGAGTTCGCGCAGGTCCTCGGAGGCCTCGGCCAGGATGACCCCGCCACCGGCGAGGATGAGCGGACGCTCGGCCTCCAGCAACAGGTCCAGCGCCTTCTCCACGCGTGGAAGGTGCGGCTCGACGGTGTTGATCTTGAGCGCGGCGTCCAGCGCGGGGTCGTACTCGATGACCCGCTGGGCGACGTCCAACGGGATGTCGATCAGGACCGGTCCGGGGCGCCCCTCCTGGGCGACCCGGAAAGCCTCGCGGAAGATCCACGGGGCGGTGGCCGCCTCCTTGATCTGCACGGCCCACTTGGTGACGGGCTTGGCGATCTCGACGATGTCGACCGCCTGGAAGCCCTCCTTGTCGAGCAGGTCGGTGCGCTGCTGACCGGTGATGCACACGATCGGGACCGAGTCGGCGATCGCGGTGTACAGGCCGGTGATCATGTTGGTGCCGGCCGGGCCGGAGGTGCCGATGGCCACGCCGACCTTGCCGCTGGTGCGGGACCACCCGTCGGCCATGTGGGTGGCGCCCTCCTCGTGGCGGACGGTCAGGTGCTCGATGCCGCCGACGTCCTCCAGGGCCTTGTAGAGGGGGAGGATCGCCGCGCCGGGGCAGCCGAAGGCGGTGTCGACGCCTTCATCCTTGAGAACCTCCACGACGGCGTTCATCGCGGGCATTTTCGCCATGGGAGCGAACCCTTCAGTGCTGGGGTGACTGTGTGTGCCAGGGGGTGGGGGCTCCGTCGTGCCGATCCCGGGTGGGCCAACACCCGGGGACGACGGCCGCGCCCCGTGTTCTACGGGAGGATCGGTTTCCTACCGGTCGCGGCCGGAGAGCCGTTCGACGATCTTGAGCAGCGCGGAGTGGTCGAGGCCGCCGTGCCCCTGGTTCTTGAGCGCGGCGACGTACTGCGCCACCTGCGACCCGAGCGGGATCGCCACGCCGGCGGCGCTCGCGGAGTCGGTGATGATGCGCATGTCCTTGTCGTGCAGGGCGATGCGGAAGCCGGGCTCGAAGTCGCGCTCGCGCATGCCCTTGCCCTTGCGTTGCAGGACGGTGCTGCCGGCGAGCCCGCCGCCCAGGACCTCCAGGCCGGCCTCGGTCTCCACCCCGTGCGCCTCCAGGAACACCAGGGCCTCGGCGAGGAGCTGGAGATGGCCGGCCACGATGAGCTGGTTGGCGGCCTTGACCGTCTGGCCGGAACCGCTGGGGCCGACCAGGACCGGGGTGGTGCCCAGGACGTCGAAGATCGGTCGGGCGGCGTCGAAGTCCTCCTGGGCGCCGCCGACCATGATGGACAGCTTGGCCTCGATGGCGCCGGCCTCACCCCCGCTGACCGGGGCGTCCAGGACCCGGAAGCCGCGCTCGGCGCCGGTGGTGGCGAGGGCGCGGGCGACGTCGGGGCGGATGGTGCTCATGTCGATGACGAGCGTCCCGGGCTTGGCGCTCTCGAAGACGCCGTCCGGACCGGTCAGGACGGCCTCGACGTCCGGGGAGTCGGGGAGCATCGTGATGACGACGTCGGCGTCGGCGACCGCGTCGGCGACACCGCCGCCGCGTAGGCCGCCCTCTCCGACCAGGGCGTCGACGCGCTGCGTGCTGCGGTTGTGACCGGTGACGGTGTGACCGGCGCGGACGAGGTTGACGGCCATCGGCAGGCCCATGATGCCGAGGCCGATGAAGGCGATCTTGCGGGCGGACATGGCGGGTCCTTGTCTGTCGGTGTGTGCGCTGTTCACGGGAGCCGGGTGAGGCTTTGGGCGGAGGGGACGGTGGGCTTGTACTCCAGGCCCACCAGGCCCTGGTAGCCGCCGGCCCGGGAAGCGGTGAGGAGTTCGGCGAGGGGGAGTTCGCCGGTACCGGGCTCTCCGCGTCCGGGTGCGTCGGCGATCTGGACGTGTCCGAAGTCGGCGGCGTGCTCGCGCACCACGGCGGCGAGGTCTTCGCCGTTGACGGCGAGGTGGAAGAAGTCGGCGAGGAGGGCGACGTTGTCGGCCCCCGCGGCCTTGGCCCGGGCGACGAAGGCCAGGCCTTCGGCCGCGGTCTTGAGCGGGTAGGTCTCGGACCCGCTGATGGGTTCGACGAGGACCGTGCCGCCGACCTTGGCGACGCCTTCGGCGGCGGCGAGGGTGTTCTCCAGCGCGACGCGGTCCTGTTCGGCCGGGTCGACACCGTCCTGGCGCAGCCCGTAGAGGGCGTTGAAGCCGGTGACCCCCGTGCGTTCGGCGATCTGGACGACGACGTCGACGTTGGCGCGGAACTCGGCGACGCGGTCGGGGTGGGAGAGCACGCCGCGGTCGGGGCCGGGCAGCCGTCCGGCGAAGAAGTTGAGGCCGGTCAGGCGTACGCCGGCGGTGTCGATGGCGGCGACGAAGGCGTCGACGTCGGCCTGCTCGGGGGTGGCGGTCTCGAAGGGCCACCAGAACTCGATGGCGTGGAAGCCCGCGTCCTTGGCGGCCTGAGGGCGTTCGTTGACGGGGAGCTCGGTGAACAGCAGGGAGCAGTTCACCGTGTACCCGAGTGTGTGGCTCATGCGCGGCCTCCAGAAGCTACTTCCACTTTGCGGAAACTACTTTTCACTTTAAGGAATGATTTGAGTGTGCAGCGCCCCACCGAGGCTTGTCAACCACTCTTTCGGCCCCACCCCCACCCCAACGACCGGCCCACCACCCGCGAACAGCAACTTCCCGCGTTCTTCGCGCGAGGACACAGAACCGGGACTTTTTCCCAGAAAGCCCCTTGCCAGTGTTGACAAGGTCACACTGTCATCGTTTAGAGTCCCTTCAATCCGTAATGCGGAATCAGCTATCTGCCCTACGAAACCAAGGTCCGAGCCGCGGGACTCCCCGCCCCGTGGGCCCTGTGCCCCGTGAGCAGGGGGACACCGGCCGGACCCAGGGAGAACACATGCCCGAGACCACCCCGGACACCTCGGGGGCCGTCCCCGAGCCGGGACTGGCCCGCCTGAACCGGCTGTCGAAGGAGGACCTGCGCACCGAACTCGCGCAGTGCCTGGACATCGACCGCTGGGTGGAGGCCGTCGCCACGGAGGCGCCCTTCACCGACCGCGCCACCCTGCTCGCCCGTGCCGACGAGCACGCGCGTGCGATCACCCCCGACGAGGTCGCCACCGCCCTGGCCCGCCACCCGCGCATCGGGGAGAAGGCCAAGGGCGAGAACACCGAAGCGACCTGGTCACGCGGGGAACAGTCCGCGTTCTCCGCCGACACCGACGACGCCTCCACCCGCGTCCAGCGGATCTTCACCTACGCGCAGGGGGAGTACGAGGGTCGGTTCGGGCAGATCTACCTCGTCTGCGCCAGCGGACGCTCCGGCCGTGAACTCCTCACGGACCTGGTCGCCCGCCTGGACAACGACCCCGAGTCCGAACTGGCCGTGGTCGGCGACGAACTGCGCAAGATCGCCGGGCTGCGCCTGGTCAAACTGTTGGAGGCGGCATGAGCCACGTGACCACCCACATCCTCGACGCCGCGCTGGGGCTGCCCGCCCGGAACGTGCCCGTACGTCTGGA